>CAZXRS010000042.1:0-12670 GCA_964642635.1 uncultured Bifidobacterium sp.
AGCAGGTTCGCCGCGCTGGTCTCCGCACCGTAGATGATGCCCTGCACACGCGTACGGAACGTATCGCTGGTGATCATCATTTCGGCAACGGTCGTCGTCGCGTCGAGTTGCTGGCCGTAGACCTGTTCAGTCAGAGCACGGTAAGCATCAAGCTTCGAAGCGCGGATCGCCATCAGGCGCTGTTGCGCAGGATTCTTGTGATTCTGGGTGCTAATGACGGCATAACCGGTGGCGCGGATGGTGGCATTGCGCTCGGCCATGGGCGTAATCATGCTGACTGCATCATCTTTAGGCGCGGGCGCCGGAGCAGCAGCGACAGGCGCTGCGGCAGGTGCAGGAGCCGGTGCCGGTGCGGGAGCCGGTGCCGGTGCCGCAGCGACCGGTGCCGGCTGCACATCGGCAGCTTTGACTTCAGCCGCAGCCGAAGCGTTATCAGCGACAGCCACCGATGGGACCGTCTCGCAAGCCGACATCAGCAGTGCCAGCGTCAGCATTGAGCATTTGGACATCTTGTTCATGGTTCACCCCTATGTGTTGTTCAGCAGCGAACAGGCAGCCGATTCATCCGAGCGGCTCCCCGGCGTTGCCGGAAGGAACCTTTTCCGATGATGCCGGATCGGGCTCCCTTTTTCACCGCTTGCAAAACAATTAACGGAAGGCAATGCGCCTTCGTTCTCACGGGTTATCGGCACACAGTTACGGTTCTTTAATTTCTGACCGCCGAAAACCCGGATCCCGGCAGAAAACAGTTGAAAAAGCAGCCCTTCCGGTGGCACATCAATTGCTTATATGTTCCGCGTGGAAACCAAACATTGCCGGACCAAATTTATAAGTCGTTGATTTATATATACTTTTAATTATGAGCAGCCTCTCCATGTCAACAATTCGACAGCGATTGTCGGGGTTCGAGTTCAAAGGACTCGGCATCCCCTTCCTCGTCCTGTTGATTATGGCGATGCTGGTGGTTCCGCTGCCTCCGATGCTGTTGGACGTGCTGTTTACGTTCAATATCCTGATTTCCATCATGGTGATCATGGTTGCGATCGGCACCAGCCGGCCGCTGGAGTTCTCCTCCTTCCCGTCTGTTCTTCTTTTTGCAACGATGCTGCGCCTGGCGCTGAACGTTGCATCGACCCGGGTGATTCTGGTCAACGGCCATGAAGGCGAGCATGCGGCGGGCGCCGTGATTGCAGCCTTTGGTGAATTCGTTATCGCCGGCAATTATCTGGTCGGCTTCATTATTTTCGTGATCCTGATGATTATTAACTTCGTCGTGGTCACCAAGGGCGCGGGCCGGGTTTCTGAGGTTAACGCGCGCTTCACCCTGGATGCGATGCCGGGCAAGCAAATGGCGATTGACGCCGACCTGAACGCTGGCTCCATCACGCAAGAACAAGCTAAGAGCCGCCGCGACGAGATTGCTCAGGAAGCCGATTTCTTCGGCTCGATGGACGGTGCGTCGAAATTCGTCTCAGGCGATGCGATGGCCGGCCTACTGATCCTGGTCATTAATATTGTTGGCGGTCTGGCCATCGGCGTGGCTCAGCATGGCCTGACCTTCGGCGATGCCGGCCGTCTATACACCCTACTGACGATCGGCGATGGCCTGGTCGCGCAGATTCCGTCGCTGTTCCTGTCGCTGGCCACCGCGATCATCGTCACCCGCGTGACGACCTCGGAATCCATGACCGATCAGGCGGTATCGCAACTGTCGAACCCGTCCGCACTATTTATTAGTGCGGGCATCTTGATGATTCTGGGCATTGTCCCGGGTATGCCGCACGCGGTGTTCCTGCTGCTGGCGCTGGTCGCCGCTGCACTCGGCTTCTTGCTGGTCCGCTCCGATGAGTCGGTCGCAGCCGAGGCGGCGCAACAAGCCAACGAGCAAAAGCCCGAGGAGCCGAAGGAACTGGGCTGGGACGATGTCGAACAGGTCGACCTGATCGGCCTCGAAATTGGCTATGGACTGATTCCTCTGGTGAACCCGGAAACGGGTGGCCAGCTGATGCCGCGCGTCAAAGGCGTGCGTAAAAAACTCTCCGCCGAACTGGGCTTTTTGATTCAGCCGGTTCGCATTCGCGATGCACTCAACCTCGACCCGGACGTGTATCACATCGTTCTTAACGGCGTGGTGCGTGGCAAGGGCGAAATTAAAGCGGGCTCGGAACTGGCGATCAACCCGGGCAAGGTCTACGGACAGCTCGAGGGCAGCCCAACCAAGGAACCGGCATTCGGTCTGGATGCGGTATGGATCGACCCGTCGCAGCGCGACTATGCGCGCACGCTAGGCTATACGGTGGTCGATCCGGCCACAGCCATCGCGACTCATCTGAATAAAGTACTACGCGAGAGCGCGTCCGAACTGCTGTCGCATGACGAAACCCAGCAGCTGCTCGATAAGCTGGCGCAGAAGTCGCCGAAGCTGGTCGAGGATCTGGTGCCGGGCAAGATGGCTCTGGGCGTGATCACTCGCACGTTGCAGCACCTGCTGACAGAAGGCATACCGATTCGCGACATGCGCACGGTTATCGAGACGCTGTCAGAAGCGGCGGCGAAGACGCAGGATCCAGAGCAGCTCGCCTCGCACGTGCGCCCGAAGCTCGGCCGCATGATCGTGCAGGAACTGGTCGACACACAAGACAACCTGCCGGTGATGACGCTGGCACCGGACTTAGAACAATTGCTGCACAACGTATTGACCAACGGCGCGCCGGGACAAAGCGTCGTGATCGAGCCGGGACTGGCCGAAAGCCTGTTCACTGCACTGCGCCAGGCCGCTTCCACGGTCGAGGATCAGGGCAATCCTGCAGTACTGGTGGTCGCACCGTCGATCCGCCCGTGGCTGTCAAAGATGGTACGCCACCGCATCCCCGAGATGACGGTGCTCTCCTACACCGAGATTCCCGATGACCAGGCGGTCAAGGTGATCTTTACGGTTGAAGCACAGAATAAATCCTGATCAGGACTGTAATCATGGAACTCAAACGCATCCTTGCCAAAGACCTTCGCCGCGCGACGGAAAAAGCCGTCAAGTTATACGGCGATGACGTATTGGTCATTTCGAACGCAAAGGTCAACGGCCAGGTCGAGGTCATCGTGGCCGTCGATGTCGCCGCTGCGCACGATCCTGAGCCTTGGCTCGAGAATCGCCCTGCCGCTGCGACTGCCGATGGCGACTTGTTCCAATCGGCGCTCAAAGAAAGCCTGCGCGAACAGAAAGAACTGGCCGGCATGGAAGAGGATGACGTCACCTATGAGACCCTCTTAAAGAAAAAACCTTCCGCCGACGAGGTGATACAAGCGCATGATCGCCGCGCTGCTGATCAGCGTGACTATATCCGCGGCCGCGAAATCGTGGATCTCGTGCGTGATGAACTGGCTGCCATCAGAAAAGAATTCAAGTTTGCGCAACGCGTCGTCGCGTGGCAGAACGAAGCGCCAGCCAAAAGTGCCGTCAAGCCGCTGGTGGCTGCGCTGGCCGAGGCCAGTATCCCTGTTTCCTTGCGTACCCTGCTGGTGGACCATGTCAGCGGCATGGACGATCTGAAACAAGCAAAAGATGCACTGCAAGCTCACCTGACTGCGAGCATGGGCGAGCACTGGGCCAAGTTGCCTCAGCGCGGCGTTCACGCGCTCGCCGGCCCTGCCGGCAGCGGCAAGACCATGATGGTTGCGCGACTCGCGCGTTCGGCAGCGGAGCGCAAGGGCCCGGAATCAGTCGCGGTGATTTCTTATTGCGACCAGCGCGCCGGTGCATGGAGCCAGATTCAGATGTTGTGCTCGCAGGCCGGCGTTGATTGCTTGCGTGCGAACGATCCTGACACATTAAAGATGCTGCTGGGTGAACTCGGCCAGCGCCATTTGGTGCTGATCGATACGCCGGGCGTTGAAGTGTTCAACCGCCTCGAGCAGATCAAATCCTGTTCTTCAGAGATTGCGTGCCATCTCGTGCTGCCGGCCGATGCGTCGGGCACCACCGTACGCAAATATCTCATCGAACCTGCATTCGCATGGAGCAGCCTGATGACCTCGCGTATGGATGAAGCCACCCAACCGTGGGCGCTGATTCAGGTGTTGTGTGAAAAGCCGGTACCGCTGTCAGCGGGATCACACTCCCCTGCCGCCAGCGAAGGCTGCCAGGTACTGACTGCTAATGAATTGGTGACTCTCGCCATCCGCGGACTCGCGATCGACGAACCTCTGGTCGCCGATGAACTGGTGGATGACCTGACCGACCCCACTGTCGTGACCGCCGCACATGCGCTGGTGACACGCATCGAGAAGAGCGCCCATGCAAGCTAAGCCACCCATTGCGAAGCGCCGTACCGAAGTCATCGGCATTGCCAGCGGCAAGGGCGGCGTCGGCAAGACCACGCTGTCGTCGAATCTTGCCGTCGCACTATCGATGATGGGCAAGCAAGTGATGCTGCTGGACGCCGACCTCGGTCTGGCCAACGCGCAGATCGCACTTGGTTGCCAGACCCAGTACAACCTGTCGCACGTGATCGCCGGCGAGAAATCGCTGAAAGAAGTGATCGTCACCTCGCGTCAGGGCGTGAAACTGGTTCCGGGGGCCTCGGGCGTACACCAGATGGCCGCCCTATCGGCAGCCGTCACCGCCGGCATCGTGCAAGCCTTTTCCGAACTGGATGACGAGATCGATTACCTGATCGTCGACACGGCGGCCGGTATCGCGCCGTCCGTGCTGGCCTTTATGGAAGCCTGCCAGCGCCGCTTTATCGTGGTGAAGGACGAACCCTCGTCGATTGCAGACGCGTACGGCATCATCAAGGTGATGACGCGCGATCTTGAGCTCGACGAGATCTATTTAATACCGAATATGGTCGACAGCCAGGCCGCTGGCGCTCAGCTTTACCGCCGCGTGAATGAAGTCTGCGACCGCTTCCTGGGCAAAACCCTGCAGTACCTGACCTCGATCGAATCCGACGAGCTGGTGCTTGCAGCCCTGAAAAAGTACCAGTCTGTCCTCGAATTCGCACCCGGCAGCGCCGGCGCGCGTGATTTCAGACGACTGGCCGATGCCATCACCAATCTCCCGGAGATCGGCCTCGCCTCAGGCGGGCTGCAGTTCTTCATGGAGCGCTTGGTGACGCAGAAGCCCGGAGGCTAAACAATGCCACCCTCGATCCGACTATACGAACAGACAGGAGACCGCGGCGAAGAAGCGCTGATCATGGAGCATATGGCCATGGTCAAACGTATCGCCGTTCACCTGAAGGCAAGGATTCCACCCTTCATGGAAGTGGACGAGCTGGTGCAGGTCGGCATGATCGGCCTGATTGAAGCCGCACGCTCGTTCAATCCCACCAAGGGCGTCGCCTTTGAGAGCTTCGCGCATACCCGCATCCGGGGCGCGATGATCGACGAAGTGCGCCGGCTATCCTTCCTGCCCCGCTCGGCTGTGGCATTTAATAAGTCGCACAGTACGGCTAATCAGGCGCTCGCGTCTGAGCTTGGCCGCGCGCCGACGCAAGCTGAGCTGGCTGAGTTTATGGGCATTGAGCTGGACACGTTTGAGAAAGATCGCGGTGCCGCCCGCCAGTTCGAGACTTACTCGATGGAAGTGGTCACCGAGGAAGTGATGAGTCTGCCGGAGCAAAGTAGTCGCCAACCGGAAGCCATCGTTGAAGAAGCCGAAATGATGGAAGCACTGACGGAAGCGATTGATTCGCTACCGGAACGGGACAAGCTAGTGATCTCGCTGTATTACGTCGAAGAGATGAACCTGCGCGAGATCGGCGAAGTGTTAGGCGTATCAGAATCGCGTGTATCGCAGATTCTGTCCGCGAATGTAAAGAAGCTGCGTGCGCAACTGAACGCTGAACCAGCGGTGCGCTGAACAAAGTAAAGATGAACCCGAAGAGATTCCCATGGGGCCACAAATGAACACCATCCTGCTGCTACTGATCTTTACCGGTCTGGTAGGCACGCTGCTGGTGGTCTTTTTCATGCTCGACCGAGTCAACGAGCTGCACAAGCACGCCGACATCAAGAAGGGTCATATCGATCCGAAAGCACAGTTTGGTGGCCTGTCCGGCAAGAATCTGTGGGATGCAATGATCGGTGTGCCGATGCCGGGTTGGGACCAGAAAAAGATCGCCCTGATACGCCCGCGCTATGAAATCGTGCTGCAAAAACACCTCGAACTCCTGTTCGAGGACGGCAAGCTCGATGCCCGCGAAGGTTATGCCATGCCGATCCGCTGCGAACGCATGGTACCGACGCTGCGCGGCGATATCGAATCCTGGATACCGCACGAATTCGCATCCGGCATCTATCGCGCCGGCTTCGCTATTGCGAACACGCCGGAAGATGGCCACGAAACCATACGCGTACAGATCGATATGATTGGCGATGCCCTGTTTGCTGCCGCCGGCCTGCCCTCACATCCGCTGTCTGCAACACTGCTGCCGCATCTCGATCGACCAGAACCGGAAATGGAAGACGAAGAGCTCTTCCCTGAAACAGAGTCATCGGAAGACGGCACGAACGACACCGCGGCCGAAGGCAACACCGACGCACTGGCTGCGTTGCCGGCACCGGAGTCGCCAGAGATTCTGGTACCAGAGATCGATGCCATACAGAATGAAGCGGTCGCCGTGCCCCAAGCCCAGCAAGGCGAAGAAGCCGCGAGCGTGGCAGCACCAACGGATGACTTGGCAACGGCATCGGCAGCACCCGTGGCAACACCTGCTACCGCTACCGCAGACACTGCTGAGGCGGAACAGAAAGCCAGCGCCTAAGCACAGGCGGCTGTGATGCACGGGTCGCAGTGAATCGCGGCCCCCTTTCAACGTTAATGAACATCGAAGCGGCAAACATTGGCCGCTTTTTCGCACATAAAACGCGATTCATCGCGTTATCTAAAGCTTCCTGCAGTACTGCCGATACATGGTCTGACGCAATGATTTACTTGGAGCGACAGATCATGAACTTGAGACAACGTGCACTGGCCAGCTACGGCGACGTGAAAGTGACCACCGGCGTAGCCGGCGCCGACAATGTGCAGCTGATCCAGATGCTGTTTGACGGACTGATTGAAAGCCTCTCGACGGCCCGTGGCCATATCGAGCGCGGCATGATCAATGACAAGTCAAAGGCGCTGGCCCGCGCCGGCCGCATCGTGGTCGGTCTGCAAGGCGCGCTGGATTTCGAAAAGGGTGGCGACATCGCTCGTAACCTGAATGACCTGTACAGCTATGTCACCCGTCGCCTGTTCCAGGTGAACGCGCACAATGATCTCGAGGCTCTGGACGAAGTTCAAAACCTGATGTCAGAGATTCGTGGCGCATGGGCAATGGTGCCGCAGCTGGTGCCGCCGTCGCAACGCAAGGCTGTTTTTAACTGATTCACCCGGCCTTCCCGGCCGATCTCCAAAGTTTGCCGCCGCTCCCATGCGGCGGTTTTTTTCCCGGGAAGCGCTTTTCGCCAGCCGCTGACGCGGCCAACGGAAAGCTGGTCGGGCTGACACGGTTCTTGCATTAGTGACGGCAACGTTGTTAACGCAAAGGACGTAAAGCCCGATGACTTCCGTACTCAATTCATCAAGCCACGCCACGCACCCGGTAAAAAGGCCTGATAAATCAACGCCTTCCGGAAAGCACCCTGGCGCTGCCGGTGATCCGTCCGGTGAATTCGGCACGCTATTTGGCGCGCTGATGGACGTGGCACCGGGGCAAAATCTTGCCGCCCCGGCAGAGGCCGACGGCAAGACTTCTCCCACAGTGGCCGGTTTGGCGTCCGAGGTGCTCGGTCCGTCCGTGCACATCATCACGACCACCGAACCCGCGACCAGCGATGAGAGCCTGATGGCTTTCGCCCGCTCGCAAGGCATGGATGAAGAGGCTCTGGCCATGATCTTCGGTCGCAAGGCTGCCGATGCTAAGGCCGCAGCGACGCAAGCGATCGATGCAGCAGCAACGGCTTCCGACGTGCTGGCCGCGGCTCAGTTGCGGTCTCAGGCGGCATTGAGCGACGCAGCCAAGGCTTCCGCGCAAGCGGCCTCGGGCGATGCGAGCAATGCCGGTGGGCAGCTGGATCTCGGTCAGGATGCGCGCATCAGCTGGACACTGGGTAACGCTGCCGACGGCAAAAAAGCCGGCGCCGAGCCGCTGCAATCAACGATGTTCGGCCTGAACGGCACGCGTTCCCTGCTACAGCCTGGTCATGCAGAGACATCCAAAATCGAGCAAGCGGCTCATCCGGAAGCAGCCAATCAGACCCTGGCAGCCAGCCTGATGCTAGGCGCGGCCGAGGCCAGCCAGTTTGCGCGACGCATGCAGATGAAACAAACCATGCAACGCGCCGAGCGCGTAGCCGACGCCTTCCCGCTGTCAACGAACGCAGCTGGCGCGGCATCCACAGCCAACACTGAAACCCCGGTCGAGACCCTGACTCTGGAGTCCGACCTCAGCGACGCGGACACCTTGTCGCTATTGCACGCTCGTCAACCCGAAGCCCGCTTGTCGGGTCAGGGTGATGGGCAATCAGCTTCTGCCGGTCAGTCGGCGCAACGCACCGACCAGGCCGAGCGCGCTGAGCAATATGACAAGTTGTCGCAACGATTGGGCGAGGCACTAGGCCAACGCCTGGCGGCGCAGATCGCGAAAGGCGACTGGAAAGTCGAGATGGCCTTGCGGCCCATCGACCTCGGTAAAATCGATATTGAATTAAAAATGAATCAGGGCGAGCTGCAGGCCAGCTTTAATGCCAGCGAAGCCAGCACCCGAGACCTGATCGTGAACGGCCTACCCAAGCTGAAAGAGGTTTTATCTCAGCTTGGCATGGAGGTTGCTTCTGTCAATGTTAACGTAAGGCAAGAAGGCCAAAGTGGCGGAAATCCGACACCCGGCAAGCAGTTCTCCGGGGTTGCCGGCGTCGCTGCGAAAAGCAGCACGACCGGGGTAGCCGCCCCAACCGACTTGCCTCCGGCACGCAACGCCAAGTCTTCGGACGACGGGCTGGATGTGCTGGTTTGACCAAAACGAACACGTAGTCTTGATAGTTGGAGGATGTGATGGCTGAAGAAGCTGCAGCAGCACCCGAGGGACAAGAGGAAGGCGAACCGAAGAAAAAAGGTCCGCTTCTGAAGATCATCCTGATGGTCGTCGCCGTATTAATGATTATCGGCGCCTCTGTCGGCGGCACCCTGCTCGCCACCGGTTTCTTCTCTAAGAAGGAACAGGCGAAAGAAGCGGTCGATGCGCAACTCGACAAGCTCGACGGCGAACACGGTGGTGGTGACGGTCATGGCGATGCGCACGGCGGAGCGGCTGACCCGCACGCTGCTCCGGCAGACGCGCACGGCGCACCGGCTGACCCGCATGCAAAACCGGGTGCTGAGGCACCGGCCAAGGAACTGGTCTCGCCGGACGCTGATAACCAGCGCTGGAAGTTCAACTACTATTCGATGGAAAAGCCTCTGCTGTCGAACCTGGCGGGTACCCGCAAGGTGATGCAGGTGACGCTGACCATCATGACGCACTATGACGACCGCGTGATCAAGAACATGAAGACGCATGAGCTCGCACTGCGCGCCGGCATCCTCGACGTGATGCGCACGAAGACTGAAGCTGATCTGAAGGATCCTGACTTCCGCAAGCAGCTCGCTGAAGAGGTCCGTGTGGTCATCAACTCGCTGCTAGAGAAATATGAAGGTTTCGGTGGCATCGAGGAAGTGATGTTCAGCGAATTCGTCGTCCAGTAATGGCAACGGCACCGATACATACGAGAGACTGACGTCATGGCTTCTACGACCAACCTGCTGTCACCGGAAGAACTCGCGGCGCTCGCGAAGGGCATCGACGACGGCACTATCGCGGTCGATACCGGGCACAACATGACCACGCGGGTCAAGAAACACGATCTGGCCAGCGAGGACAGCACGCTCGGTGTGAACACGTCGTCGATCGAAATGATCAACGAGCGCTTCGTGCGACTGTTCCGCCTGGGTCTGATGGAGGTGCTGCGCACCAGCCCACGTATCAATCCGTCACGCGCTCAGATCGTTCGCTTCGGCGATTATCTGAAGGACCTGCGTCCACCGCTCGCGGTCAACACCATTCGCATTAATCCGCTGCGCGGATTTTCGCTGGTGACGATCGAGCCGACGCTGGTGTTTTCCGCGCTCGACAATTTCTTTGGTGGCACAGGCTCCGGCATGCCGGGCAGCCCGCGCCGTCGCGCTACTGACAAAGAAGGCGAACCGCTGCCAGCCAACTGGCTGCCGCCGACGCGTATGTTCACGCCGACGGAATCGCGTATCGTGAAGATCATCCTTGAGGTGTTCTTCCGCTCGCTGAAAGAGGCATGGGCACCACTGCTGTCCGTCGATTTCGATCATGTCGGCTCTGAAATTAACCCGCAATTCGCGCAGATCGCTGATGAAAACGATCTCGTGATCATGTCGCGTTTCGAAACCGAAAGCGCCGGTGGCGTCAAAGGTTTCGTCGACCTCGTCTATCCTTACGCATCGCTCAAGCCGCTGCGCGATCTGCTGCGCAACCGCGTACAGGCCGATGGCAGCGAAGAATCTGATCAAAAGTGGCGCAACGAACTGACCACAGCGGTCGGCGACTCGCTGCTCGAGATTCAGGTACTGCTGGGCACCGTGGTCGATCATTACGAGCGCGTACAGAATCTGAAGGAAGGCGACCTGCTGTTCTTCAAGAAGCCGGAGCTTGCCACGATGATCATCGGCGGCCTGCCCGCTTTCGAATGCCAGGTCGGCATGTCCGGCCCCAATGTCGCGGTTCGCATCGATCACGCGACCAGCCCAGATACACTCTAACGAGCGAGGAAGCATCATGAGTGACACTAACGTTCAAGATAACGATAACGCCGTCGCCGAGCCGCAAGCTGGCGCGATGCCGAACCATCACATCAATCCCGAGGTCTTGCAGAATATCTCGGTAGCGATCAAGGTGGAGGTCGGCCGTACTAAAATGAAGATCCGTGACTTGCTGCGACTCACGCAGGGCTCCGTCGTCGAGCTCGAGCGCATCGCTGGCGAGCCGCTGGACCTGCTGGTCAATGACACCGTGGTGGCGCAGGGCGAAGTCGTGCTGGTCAATGACCGCTACGGCATCCGCCTGACACGCGTCGTACCGGCGTCGGACCGAATGAAGAACCTGTAATTTCCGATCGAAGGACACACGGCATGGCCTCCTCCAACTGGTTGTACATCGCGATGAATTTCGCGATCGTCCTCGCACTGCTCGGAGGCGTGCTCTATGTGTTAAAGCGCATGCAGAATGGCAATCTGCTCGGAAATGCGCAACGCAAGATCCGTGTCATCGAAGCGATCTCAGTCGCGCCCAGACAGCGTGTTGTGCTGCTGCGCGTGAAGGATCAGGATGTGCTGGTCGGCGTGTCGCCGCAACAAATCAATCACCTCGCCTCTTTCCCGCTGACGGCTGAAGAAGTGGTCGCTGAGTCGACCCCGCATGCGCCGGGCGCGGAAGGTGCGAATTCGCTGACCCCGCTGGCTCGTCGCCTGTCGGAGATGCTCAAGGCAGCCCAGAACAAGGACCCGGCCTGATCATGAAACGCAGCTACCTTATCGCTCTCGTGCTGGCGCTGACGGCGCTGGTTCCTGCTTTCGCTGTCGCTCAGGGCATGCCCGCGGTGACGGTCGCCACCGGCAAGGGCGGCGTGCAGGCCTATAGCCTGACGCTGCAACTGCTGGCGCTGATGACGGTACTCACTTTGCTGCCGTCGATGCTGCTGATGATGACAGCCTTCACCCGCATCATCATTGTGTTCTCCATTCTGCGTCAGGCTCTCGGCACCGGCCAGACGCCGCCGAACCAGGTACTGGCCGGTCTCGCGCTGTTTCTGACGCTGTTCATCATGCAGCCCGTGATGACCGATGTGTATAACAATGCCATCCTGCCCTATATGAATCAGGGCATGGCGTTTGAAGAGGCGCTGGAAAACGCCGAGAAACCGATTCGTGGCTTCATGCTGGCGCAGACGCGCGAAGAAGATATCGCGATGTTCATGGAAATCGCTCGCAATAAAGGCGAACTCGAGGGACCGGAGTCGGTACCCTTCACTACCGTGGTTCCGGCCTTCGTGACCTCTGAGCTGAAAAGCGCGTTCACGATCGGCTTCCTGATTTATATACCGTTCGTCGTGATCGACCTGATCGTCTCATCGGTTCTCATGTCCATGGGCATGATGATGCTCTCGCCGATGATGATCTCAATGCCATTCAAGCTAATGCTATTCGTGCTGGTCGACGGCTGGAGCATGCTGATGGGCTCGCTCGCATCCAGTTTCGCGATGCCCTGACAAGAATCGAAAGGACTCCTCATGGAAATCGCCACCGTCGTCGATCTGGGCCGCAGCGCCTTGTGGGCCGTGCTGCTGATCTCGGGACCGCTACTGGCCGTCGCGCTCGGTGTGGGCCTGTTCATCGGTGTGATCCAGGCTGCGACCTCGATCAATGAAGCCACACTGTCGTTCATCCCGAAACTGCTCGCACTGGGCGCATCACTCGCGCTGTTCGGTGGCTGGCAGCTCGCCATGATGGTCGACTACACTCGCGACATTTTCAAGCGCATACCTGCGCTGTTCTCCTGAGCGGGCATCCGCACGACGAGCTACCATGACCCTGCTTGCCGCGGACGTTGTCGCTCGTTTCTAC
>CAZXRS010000043.1:0-12635 GCA_964642635.1 uncultured Bifidobacterium sp.
GAGCCGGCAGTCGAGCTCATCGCCGCGCTGCTGTCGCTGCCGGACCAGATCGCGCAGCGCCTGCTCCAGAGCGATCTGGCGCTCCTCGCCACCCTGCAAACCGTAGGGTCGTAGCTGTGCGAGCAAGCCTCGTAGCTGCGACAAGATGGCGCCGCTGTTGTCATACATCGCCTTGGCGCAATCTTGTAGCGCGGGTTGATCGCTGGTTTGTTTCAGCAAATAGGATGCATCCACCTGCACTGCCGTGAGCAATTGACCAAATTCATCATGTAGCTCATGGGCGAGCCGACGACGCTCATCCTCCTGCACATCCTGCAGCCGGTGCAGCAATTCCCGCTGTTTTGCATGTTCGACAGTCAGCGCTGCGGCGAGATGGTTGACGGCCTGCGCAATCTGATCCAGCTCATGGGTGCCTGCATGCGGAATTGGCGAGGCGTAGTCGCCGGCCTCGATGCGCGATATGCCGGACAGGATGCCGGCTAATGGTGACAATGCGTGCCGTACGCTGATCCATAGCGCGATGATCAGTGCCAACGTAATCGCACCAAACAGGCCGAACTGCAGTAACGCACCCGTCACCGCTTCTGCGCTTTCCGCCTGCGGATGCGGCTCCAGCACCATTGTCATCGGCTGTCCGTCAGCGAGTGCGAAAGTCCATCGATACGTTGGCATTGGCCGGTCGCGCAATAAAAATTCAGACAGCATGTCAGCAGGGCCGCCCTCGCCCGGCTCAGCTGTGAGTCTGTGACCCTCAGCATCCAATAGCGCCACATGAAAATGGCGCAAGCCACCCTCAAGATTCAGCGCATCGATCGCTGCGGTCTGCTCTGAGACGTCCGTCGCTTGCCGCAAGCGGTCGACGGCCGACATCAGCTGGCCTATCTGTCGGCTGCTGTCAATCTCGTCGGCGATGTCCTGCCGCGCCGCCAGCAGCGTGGCTGCCAGCGCAATAGCCATCATCACACCGCCGACCGCGATCAGCCTTAACAGCAAACGCGTCACTAGCTGCATCAGTTTCCCCTGCATCAATAGAGATGCAAATTATAGGCGCAGCACTCTTGCCAGTCTGGCGACTCCAATTCGAGAATGGAATCGACGATGCCGGCCACCTCGAATGCGCTACCCTATCTGCGGGAAACCCTGATCTTTCTTGCACTGGCCGGCATCCTGATACCGATATTGCAGCGCCACCGTGTCAATCAGGTGCTGGGCTTTCTCGCCGTTGGCGTGCTGCTCGGACCGAACGGTCTGCCGCTGTGGGTCGGCCATCTGCGCTGGCTCGATAGCATCACCTTTCTTAGCATCGAGGGTGTGAAGGCACTCGGTGAACTAGGTGTGCTGTTCCTGATGTTCGCTATCGGCCTGGATCTGTCAGCCGAGCGTTTATGGGTGCTTCGCCGCTGGGTGTTTGGCGCTGGGCTGGCGCAGGTACTTCTGTCGGCTGCAGCAATCAGTGGCATCGCCCTTGCATTCGGCAATACGATGCCGACGTCGATCTTGCTCGGTCTGGTCTTGTCGCTGTCATCGACCGCGGTCGTGATGCAGATGATGACCGAGCGCAGCATGCTGGACAACCCGCTGGGACAGGCATCGCTCTCGATACTAATGCTGCAGGACCTCGCCGTAGTGCCCATCCTGCTGCTGGCAGGTCTACTCGCGCAAGGACATGCCAATCGTCTGCCCGAGCTGATGGGCGGCGTGCTGCTGAAATCGGCGGCCACGATACTGCTGATCTATGTGATCGGACGGCGCGTGATCCGACCGCTGTTCAAGGCGCTGTCCCACCATCATCAGCCGTCAACCTTCGTCGCACTGATTCTGCTGGCGACGCTGGGTATTGCGGGGCTCACGCACATGGCCGGCCTCTCGAGTGCGCTCGGCGCCTTCCTCGCCGGCTTGCTGCTGGCCGAAACAGAATTCCGGCACGAAGTCGTGGTCGTGGTCGAGCCGTTCAAGAGCCTGCTACTGGGGTTGTTTTTCCTGTCGGTGGGTATGCAGACTGATTTACGCGCGCTTCTGGCCGAGCCTTTGTGGCTGCCTATGTCAGTCGTCGGCCTGTTTGCGATCAAGTCTCTGGTAATCGCGTTGGTACTGCGCGCGGGGCGTTTTGGCTGGGGATACGCGATCGAAGGTGGACTGCTGATGGGGCAAGGTGGCGAATTTGCGTTTATCGCGACTGGTTATGCCACCGCGGGCCGCTTGTTCGAGCCGGCACTATCGCAATTCGTCTTGCTGGTGGTCGGGCTATCGATGTTTGCCACACCGATGATGGCGCGCGCCGGCCGCACGCTGCGTGATAATTGGGAAAAACATCATCACGATCCCGAAGCACCGCTCGATGGCGCACGGACCGAACCCATGCAAGGCCATGTAATCATTGTCGGCTTTGGTCGCATAGGACAGTTGCTAGCTGAGATCTTGTCGGCGCAGTGCGTACATTATGTGGCGATCGATATCGACATGGTCCGATCGACCAGCCACCATCCTCTCGGCGAGCCGGTGTATTACGGTGATGTCAGCCGACCCGAGTTATTGCATCGCGTGCATGCGAGCAAGGCGGCGGCGATCGTTCTGACAATGGACCATGCGGAAGCCGCGCTGAATGCTACACGGGCAATCCGGCGTGAGTTTGCCGATATACCCCTGCTGGCGCGTGCGCATGATGAAGGACATGCACACGCATTGCGCAAGGCCGGCGCAACGATGGCGATGCCTGAGGCGTTGGAAGCGGGACTGCAACTGACAGCTATGGTGTTGCAGACGATAGGCATGGAGGACGAGCGCGCCGCTGAGGCGATCCTATGCGAGCGTGCCGTACGATTGTCGCGGGCAGAAAAGCCCTGAGGTTCGCTGCGCGGCAGCTTGTCAGGCCGGCAGTTCAGAAAAACGCACAAAGCTGGCATCGGCCGACAGCGCATCATCGGACAACCCGCGGTTATGCAGATAGTCATACTCTACGGCACGCGCAGCAGCGATGGGATCGCCCGGAATCATGGTCGGTTTGCCGGGATGCACCATCAGCAGCGTGCCACTGGGCAGTTCATGCAGCCAGCGACGCATCAGCGCAGGGAAATTCGCAATCGGTGTTAATGCATACAAACCGCCGAACTGCTTCGTGTAACGCAGCCCGGCTTGCTGCACATGATCCGCGAAGCCACGCGTCGCATTCTTTAAAATCCATGCCTTCAACGGTACACGTCCGGTATCGACCAGACAGTCCGGAGTACGCACCCAGGGTAGCGGCTGACCTTGCCAGTTCGTGGCAATCACGTCGGTCAGCGCATCTCGAATAACAGGGAAGGCATGCACATGCTGATGCCCATCGAGATAATCCGGCAACCTTCCAAAATGCGCCACAAAAGCGTCAATCTGCGACTGGAACGCCGCGCGGATGGCATCACGCCTCCCCCATCCGAGTGGCGCCGCTAACAGCCACCAGAGTAGCGGTCGAATTGATGGGCTTTTTCTGAAATGGTGCGTCAGGTTCAGGTGCAGTCCGATATCGGCGACGTGTTGATATTCCTTCAGCGCTTGCGCACCCTGAGGCCAGGCCGGGCCTTGCGACATCACCGAAATGGCACCCAGCCGATGTACACGAACCAGATCGATAATAGCTTCATTGATCGGTACGGATTGACCGAAATCATCGGCGCACAAGGTGAACAAGCGACTACGCAAAGGAATCTTCATGTCTGCTCTTCCGACGCGAACGCCCAGTTGCGGGCCGAGAAGAAGGTCAGCGCAGCAACGGCTAAAAGAACAATGGTCAGGGCCACCCGGTAATCAAGATCAGTGAAATACAGTAATGCCGCGTAAAGCAGCTCATTGATCGCAAAACTCGACAGCGCCACCAGGAAAAAACGTTGTCGTGATTGCGATACGGGCGCATCGGCCGCGACGAAGGTTAATCGACGATGTCCGGCGTGACTAATCTGAAATGCGAGCAAAAAACCAAGCACGTTCGCCACCAGCGGCGGCAATCCTAAGGGAACCAGCAACAACGAAACGCTGCCCAGATGCACCAGCATCGCGGTGACACCGACGACGCCGAACCAAAAGAGTTCTCGCTTCATGCGCCGCGATGGTCCGTGCTGTTAGCGCGGCCTCGTGTGACGCGGCTGACAAAATAGTGTGGCCGCTGCTTGACCTCGGTGAAGATGCGACCAATGTACTCGCCAAGTATGCCGATCGACAGTAACTGCACACCACCGAGGAAGGTGACCGCGACCACCAGCGTCGGCCATCCTTTGGAGTCATTGCCAAATACCAGCGTCTCAATAACGATATAGATGGCATACGCGATCGATGCCAACGACACTGCGCCACCGACGAAGGTCCATAGGCGTAGCGGCACATTCGAAAAAGCCGTCAAGCCGGTCGCTGCCAGGCGCAGCAGACTAGCGAAATTGAAGCTGCTCTTGCCGTGACGGCGCGGGTCAGTGCGAACTTTTACGCCGAGCCGGGTGAAGCCTACCCAGTTGTACAGGCCTTTCATGAAACGATTACGTTCAGGCATTTGCCTGAGCGCATCGAGCATGCAGCGATCCAGCACGCGAAAATCCTGCGTATGCTCAGGAATACGATGGCGCTCACCGACATTCAGCAGCCAGTAAAACGCGTGCGTAAATGCTCGCTTGGCTAGCGATTCATCATTGCGGTCTGAGCGCACCGCGTACACCATGTCGTAGCCGCGCTTCCATTGCGCAATAAACGACGGGATTAAATCAGGCGGATGCTGGAAATCGCAATCAATCAGCACCGCAACATCGCCGCGAGCCTCGTGGATGCCGGCTGACAGGGCCACTTCCTTGCCAAAGTTGCGCGACAGCTGTATCAGCGTCACCGGCAGCTGGTCTACGACGCCCATCACCTTCTCCACCGTTGCATCCCGGCTGCCATCGTCAATCACGATCAACTCATGGCGCAGGGCCAGACCGTTAAACAGTGCATGTAAGGTCTCGAGCATGGGTACGACATTGCCCTGCTCGTTGTAGGCCGGCAGTAATACCGTGACCAGCGGGTCGGCCGGACGCTCGGCCGCGCGTGTGCGCAATGTAAATTCGCGCTCGTTGTCTTCACCTACCTGAGGCTGTTCTGGGGGCAGATCATTATTCATTGGTAAACCCATGGGAGGGAACGGGCAGAATGCGCGGACTGTATCGGGTCAGACATGGCGGGTCAAGCGACCTGAATCCTAGATAAAAACGGGAAATGGCCGACTCGCCGGAATACCTCATTATGTTTTATAAAGCCAATTGTTGATCGATCCAAATGTCCGGAAAGCGCAGGTTTTGGGTAGGGAAGCGATCAATATCCATACTAAATTCAGGCATTTACCGAAAGTAAGGCACTTAATTCTTGATCATCTAAGGCGATTCCTTCATATTCTTCCCGTTTCGGCATAAAAGCTTTCCTCTAGGAAATCTAATAAATAGAAAGGTTTTTGTGAGTAAACGTAGCCGTCCTGCTGACATCTATCTGCGCTTTCTTCAATTGGCCGAGGCCGTACGCGACCTGCCGTCGCTACCGCCGCTCGAGCCTCTGGAAGAGCGCATTCTTGAATTGATCGCTTACGCGCGTCAGACGGAGGAACGTCTGTCGGTAAAAGACCTGATGGGCAAGCGGGAGCTCGGCTCACCCGCGATGCTGCATGGGCGATTGAAATCCATGAGGGAAAAAGGCTGGATATTGCTGGCCGATACCGAAGATGCGCGGCGCAAGCAACTCGAGCTCTCGCAAGCAGCGCTGCTGCATTTCGACAAACTATCTAAGTGCCTCTTGCAGGCCGCCAAGAAAGCAGGCTGAGTTCTACCTGCTTGCCGCATACCGGCGAGTTTGGCTAATCACCACTCGCCTCCTCCTCCCGGCTCCACCGACTTACACGCCTAGTGCCAGCCGCTGAACTGCGGCTGGCCTCAACGGCACACCTCCTGCTTCGTCCTCCCCTACCTGCATTTGTAGTCTGTCTAGGATCACCCAGTCGCCAGACCTGCTCCCACGGGCATCAGGAACTATTGCCCGGCCTCAAGGTCTGAATAGTCTTTCCAGAATGAATGAAATTAGGCATTCATCCTCCTAAATCATTTATCGAAGACATCTTTTCTTGATGTCAATTGCGGAATATCAAGTTGATGACTGAGCCATCCGTTGAACTACCCAAATTGCAGCCATGAATAACCTGACGCGGAAGGGGTACACGTCTATGGAAGACCATCGCATGCTGGAAGAAACTTGGCTCGCCGACCTGATCCAGAATTCGGGCAACGAAATCTACATCATTGACGCCGTTTCTCTGGCCTTACTCGAAGTCAGTGAGGCCGTGCGACGAAACCTGCAATTCTCAGCAAGCGAATTCGTAAAAATGAGCGCAACCGATGTACTGCGCGAATTGTCTGCGGAACAAATTCACCAGATCGTCAGCCGGCTACGCGCAGGAGACGAGCCAGAAATTACCGTCAATACCGCCCAACTCCGACGCGACGGGACTCGCTGCGAATCCACCCAGCGTCTATCTTTTCTACAGCTTTCAACAGTGTCTGCGCTGATTGCGGTGGGTTCCAGCCAGCAACAGCGCGACAGCCGTGAGGAACGCTATGCGCAGATTGAAGCGCATATGCCCGGGCTACTGTTCCAAATGCGACGTAGCATGACGGGATCACTTCAATTCAGCTTTCTATCACAGGCATGTCAGGACTTGCTCGGCCAGATGCCTGAAGTTTTTTACGCCAACCCGGCAAGCTTGCTCGCACTGATTCATGACGACGACCGCGATGACTGGGACAATAAATTGCGCGAATCAACCAGCGAACTAAGCACCCTCAACTGGGAAGGTCGAATCTGGATCGAGGCTTGGCAGGATATCAAGTGGATCGACGTGCGCGCCACGCCTCAGCAACAAGCGGACGGAATCGTACAGTGGACCGGCTTGATGACGAATATCACGCAGAGTAAAAGCATGCAGGAAGAGATTCGTCGGTCACGCGAACAGCTATCGCAGCTGACCGCATACATTGAAAATGTTCGAGAAGAGGAACGCGATCGTATCAAGCGCGATCTGCATGACGATCTGGGTGGAAACCTGACGGCGCTGAAGATGATGCTGGCGCATACATGGAGGCGGCTGCCGGAAACCCCCTCTCTTGTGGAACGCCGGGAACAGCTAAATCAGCTGATCGACAAGTCGATCGATTCGATACACCGGATTACTGACGACCTGCGTCCGGGCATACTCGATGTCGGGCTACCTGCGGCGCTTAAGTGGCTGACACAGGAAAACAGTCGGCAGGACGGCATTCACTACCTGCTGCACTGCAGCCAGCCGGATATCGCTATCAACCCGAAGCTAGTGACCTCACTCTTCCGGGTAGCGCAGGAAGCTTGCAATAACGTACGCAAGCATGCACATGCAACACAGGTCGATATTCACCTGTTCGATCGCGGCGACGAGTTACTGATGGAGATTATTGACAACGGCATCGGTCTGCCAAATACGCGCCGTGACGATCCAAATGCATTCGGATTACGTGGCATGAGCGAACGTATTCAAGGACTGGGTGGTGAGTTCAGCATCATGGCGCGCCCGCACAAAGGCACCATGGTGCATGTATCGGTACCAATTTTTTGAAAAATCTCCGGCTACCGTTGGCTAAACCCGCCGCAGAGAATATTCGCGTACTCATCGCTGATGACCATGCCATTGTTCGCGAGGGACTCAAGCAAATCATAAGCGATAGTGCCAACCTTGTTGTGGCATACGAAGCTGGCAGCGCTCAACAAGCCATTCAGCGCTTGCGTAGCAGCCATGGCGAGATCGACATACTATTACTAGATATATCGCTACCGGACAAAAACGGCATCGAGGTACTGAAGCGGGTTAGAAAAGAATTTCCAGCAATCGCGGTATTAATACTGACGATGCACCGCGAGGACCAGTACGCGCTCCGGGCAATAAAGGCGGGTGCGTCGGGCTATCTGAATAAACAGAGCGTGCCGGCTGAATTAGTGACAGCGCTCCGTGAGGTTGCCTCTGGAAGAAAATACATCAGCCCGTCTCTTGCACAAGAACTGGCTAACCGAATCGGCACCGACGAGGGAGATCAGCCTCACGAATCTCTTTCCGATCGTGAATACCAAACACTGTTGATGATCGCTTCTGGAAAAACCGTCGGTGACATTGCTAATGATCTTTCACTCTCGCCTAAAACCATCAGCATGTATCGCTCACGACTCCTGCAAAAAATGAAGATGCGGCACAATGCTGAGCTGACCCACTACGCGATAAGTTATCAGCTGCTACCTGAATTGATCGCTTGAACCAACTCAGGATCTTTTAACGGAATACATAGCAACGAAATAGTAGTGTCTAATACCCTAGCTGCAATACACCCAACAAGTATTGTCGCCACTAGCCAACAAACCCACCCATAAAGTTGTCTCCATTTAGCGCAACTGCGCTATTCGCTAATCAATTCCCTCCTCATACACTGATCGGGTAATTCAAACCGACGAGGAGGCGAAGATGGCTACTACAATTAAAGGTCGAAGCGGCAATGACACTATTACTGGCACAAGCGGTAGCGACAAGCTGATCGGTGGTGCAGGCAATGACTTGCTGGATGGCGGAGCTGGCAGCGACTTCATTAATGCCGGTAGCGGCAATGACACCATCGTCTACGACGAAAAAGACTACAAAATTCTCGGTGGTTGCGGTATCGATACGCTCTGGTTCACTGGTACCGCGCAGTCGCTTAACCTTGGCACCCATGCCGTGAGCGGCATCGAACAACTCTGGCTGGCTGGTTCCGGTAGCCATCGGGTGACATTGACCGCTGCAGACATTACCCGGGTTTCAGATACCGATCAAATGACGATCGTGGGTAATGAAACCAACCGAATCAACCCGGGTTTAGGTTGGAACTTCGCTGGCCTTACCGCCGACGGGCAGTCACAGATACTTGTCAACGGCCTCGCAAAGCTCACTGTTTCGCTACCTATCTTTGTCGAAGGATTCTCCGGCAACGCGAACATCATGATCGGCGGCCTGACCACTCAGCGAGAAGACAGCGTGCCGCTCGACTCCCCGCTAGTGCTGAGCGGGAAGCTATTGATCACAGATCCCAATGCTGGACAGGGCCTGCTGCTTGGCGGTCCAGTGGCAATCAATGATCCCAAAGGAAACTTGCAGCTCAGCCTTGATCCGGCCAGCACGGGTGGCACGACGACCAGCTACAACTATGTCTACCAGACTGCCAATGCTGATGTACAGAGTCTGGGCGAAGGAAAGATGCTCATCGATAGCTTCAGTGTCACAACGATTGACGGCAGCACCAAGCGGCTGGATTTTATTACCACTGGCGTGAACGATGCCGCTGTCATCGGCGATCCCACCAACTCATCGTTGACTGAGGATATTAATGTAGGTGATGAGGGAACGCTCATCGCAAGCGGTAGATTGAGCATCCAAGATATCGATGATGGCGAGGCCATCTTTAGTACTTCAGTCACACCATCCACAGGCAATCTTGGAGCATTAGCGCTTAGCTCGGACGGTAGCTACGTCTATTCCGTACTGAATTCGAACGTTCAGTATCTGGGAGAAGGTCAGGAAAAGATAGATAGCTTCACTATTCAATCTATCGATGGAACGACAAAAACCATAAGTTTCACGATCACTGGTACGAATGATCTGGTTACCATAGGTGACGCAACGATTACAAATGTCACTGAGGATCTCAATGTCAAGGACGGATATTTATCAGTGGCTGGAACGATACCTATCACTGATGTTGACAAAGATGATGTCATTTCGGTTTCAGTGAATTCTTCACCTGAGACATTGGGAAGTCTGAACCTCACCGGTGATGGCAGCTACGTCTACACAGTTCGCAATGAGGACGTGCAGTATCTGAAAAGTGGCGAGCACAAGGTTGACACGTTTACTATCAGTTCCGCCGATGGTGTCAGCAAAGAGATCAGCTTTACGATTGATGGCGCAAATGACATGGCTATCATCGGAAATCCTTCCGCGGGAAGTGTCACCGAGGATAGTGGTCTGGTCGGTCAAAATCTGGTAGCTCAGGGAACGATTTCAATCACTGATCCGGATCATGGCGACGCCGGGTTCTCTACGACCGTACTCCCTGTGGGCAGCACGCTCGGCACACTAACCCTGCTACAAAACGGAAGCTATACCTATGCGGTGTCCAATGCCAGTGTGCAGTATCTAAATACTGGGCAATCCAAAGCCGAAATTTTTACCATAACTGCTACAGACGGCACTACCAAAAATGTCAGCTTCACCATTAATGGTGTCAGCGACGAAATTCTTGGCACTTCAGGAAATGACACCCTACTTGGACTCGACGGCAACGACATCATTCGGGGACTCGACGGCAATGACAGCATTCGTGGACTCGGAGGCAATGACTACATAGACGGCGGCCTCGGAAGCGACACCATGATTGGCGGCAGTGGTGACGATACCTATGTGGTTGATGCACCCGGCGACATCATCACTGAACTTCCGTTCGAAGGAATAGACAAAGTTCAATCATTTATCAGCTATACATTGTCAGAGAATGTTGAAAATCTAGAACTGCTAGGATCCACAGACATTGACGGTACGGGGAATGCCTTGGCAAACAAAATTCTAGGCAACTCAGCACGAAATATTATTACGGCAGGCGAAGGCAATGATTTTATTGACGGTCTTGGTGGTAACGATCTAGTATTTGGCGGCGATGGCAATGACACCATAACTTGCGGGATTGCTCAGCAGGGGCTCGTATATGGACAAAGTGGCAAGGATACTTTTTTAATTTCTCGTCCACAAAATTTTTTGGAAATTTATGGTGGCTCAGGAACTGATACGTTCAAATTCACGTCAGATTTCGACAGCTCTGATAGTCGCGCCGTCATCGGCGACTTTCAGCCAGTTGGACCCAGTGGAACTATTGGCGATATCCTGCTGTTGCGAGGAAATCCATCTCAGTATTCGATGAGAGCAAGTTTTCAATTTCCTGCATCATCTGAGTTAATCGATCAGGATGGAGACACTGTGGTTACCTTAGGCGGAATTCCTTTTTACACGGAATTGATGACCACTCTGCTTAATCAGGGAAACTTCAATTTCTATTAAATGAATCAATCAAGAACAAGTCTTCTTTCTCATGAATAGGCTGGGATTATAAGGGCTGCAGACTCCTCTGCAGCCCTTATTTTCTTTTTCTTTCCTGCGCGAGAATGTGGATGACATAGCCCGCAGCGATAACGGGAATGTAATTCAAACGAATGACTGACGTACTTGCCCTGACAATCAGTACACTCGACCATTGTCAGCATTTTTCTTTCGATGAAACGGATCAGGGTCCACGCTCGCGTTAATGACAACAGCGGCTCCGTCCCCGGATCTAGCGGCATCTGCTCAAGGTAAAGCTTGTAAGCCTTGATGGCTGCGTCAATGCCATGCAATTCAGCATTCTGCACAAGATAGCGGTAGATGCCCATGAACAGCGAGGCATGAATATTGGGCTGCCAGGTGATAAACCAGTCGGTCGAAAATGGCAGCATGCCTTTCGGCGGTGACACGCCGCGCAGCTCTTTATAGAGCCTGAGCAGGCGCTCTCGCGATAAGGTGGTTTCTGTTTCGAGCAACTGCAAACGCGCGCCTAGCTGAATCAGCTCTATGGCGAGACTGATCTGCCGACCCTCACCTACCACGCTCTTTGATGCCATAGTTTTCCGAGATTGCGTGATATTGTTCAGGTGAACTTTTCGACTTGCTGTGCGGCCATCAAGATGCTCGCATGCGCATTTGCGAGGCGTCGTTCTTTTGATGGATGGGTCAGCATGCCAAGGACGGATGCGTCATCCAGCCGCAGGCGTGCCAGCAAGATGCTGGTAGAGGCCAGCTTCACCACTTGAACAGGAGACAGATCGCCGATCAGATCAGCCAGTTTTGCGTCAACGCCTAGCCGGAAGATAGCGCTTGATCGATCGGTACGCACAAGCTGTTGCGCTACTATGAGATACGAAAGATTGACATCTTGGATATCTGCTATCAGGTCACTCATAGTTACGCCGTGCTCCGTCAATTATTGATGCGACGGCGCAATGCCATGCCGTCACAAGCATTGTGGCGGCAGGAAGATGAACGATAAATCAGTGGGCGTCGGTATTTGTTGTGCGTGTCTGGCTGCAGCGAGTGTCGGTGTTTGTCTTACATGCCGGTGAGCATGAGTCGATTCAAGTCGATGACATTCACGTCGAGGAAAGATTTTCTGTCAGATTTCATACGAATCCCGCTCACCTGCAAGCACTTGCTCGACTAATTTTCGCGACAGGTTCGGCGCCAGTAGTTCGATAAACGTGAATACATAGCTGCGCAGATAGGCACCCTCTTTCAGCGCGATGCGCGACACGTTCATACCGAACAGCTGACCTGCCGGAATCGCTCTCAGATTGGTGTCCCGGGCTGCGTTGTAGGCCAAACCAGCGATCACACCTACGCCCATGCCCAGTTCGACGTAGGTCTTGATCACGTCGGCATCGATCGCCTCGAGGACGACATCCGGTTTCAATCCGCGTCGAGTAAATGCCTGGTCAATCTTGTTACGACCCGCAAAGGCTGCATCATA
>CAZXRS010000044.1:0-12538 GCA_964642635.1 uncultured Bifidobacterium sp.
CTTTCTTTCTGGTTTTGGGTCTCGCCGCTGGCACCTTGATTACGCTATGTAGCATCATAGGCATCTTGCTGATTAATGCACGGGTTGCTCAGCCGCTTTCGCCAAATGGCTTAGTGACGGTGATGATCACAATGATTTATATCGCCGTGTTCTACCATGCGTATAGCAAGCGTTTGGTTTCTTACTTTACGCGGATGCGTGAATCCAATGTAAAGCTGCGCGAACTGGCTACACGTGACATGTTGACCGATGTATTGAATGCACGCACCTATTATGAGATCTGCGACAGTCAGATTCAATTTGCCAGACGTCAGCCTGGGCCATTCGCGGTGCTTTTTGTCGATCTCGATAACTTCAAATCCATTAACGATACGTACGGTCATGCGGCCGGCGATATTGTGTTGAAGTCGGTGGCCGATTGTCTGTCGGGTAGTCTACGCGCGAGCGATGTGCTTGGCCGGGTCGGCGGTGAGGAGTTTTCTGTTTTTCTACCGAACACAGATGTCGAGGGTGCGTTAAAGCTGGCCGAATCGATACGCAAAAATATCGAAACGCTGATGCCGCAAGCGGGCGAGCACAGGCTAAAAATTACCAGCAGTATTGGCGTTGCACATAGCAATCTTAATGATCAGACGATGCTGCAGATACAGAAACGGGCTGACCAAGCGATGTATAACGCGAAGGCGGCGGGACGTAACCGTGTGTCGTCGTTTGAACAGCTTGCATAGGCGACATATCGGGAGAGCTGCTCAGAAGTGGATACGCCACTCTTCCGCGGCACTATAATTGCTGACATAGTTGAATTTATTCAATCGGGAAAGTATGCTCAACCGCTTCTACGCGGATCTTCCGCCGTTCGAGGACGATGCGGGAATCACACAAGAGCATCATTATTGTCAAGTGCCCCAAGACTGGGGGGTGTTTGTGACGGATGTTTGCGGTTCGACCGCAGCTATTTCTTCAGGGCGGTACAAGCAAGTTAATACGATAGGGGCGGCCAGCATTATCGCTGCGCAAAACGCCTGTCCTGAGCTGGATTTCCCTTTCGTGTTCGGAGGTGATGGCGCAACGCTATTGGTGCCTAGCCATGTCCGTGACCGTGTGGCTAGTGCGCTGCTCTATCTCGCTCGAAAATCCCGTCGCGATTTTGGTCTGGAACTGCGTGTCGGTTATGTTCCAGTGGCTGAGGTTCTTGCACGTGGCAAGCGTGTGCTGGTGGCCAAACGCAAGCTGTCTGAGGGTAATTGCATCGCGATGTTCGCCGGTGGTGGCCTGAACGAGGCAACTGCGATGGTCAAGCACCCGGATGGTAATTGGCTGCTCGATCCAACCACTGATGCCGATGGCACTGTTGACGGCCTCGAATGCCGATGGTCTGCGGTGCCGGCGCGTCGTGACGCGGTGCTGAGTCTGATTGTCCATGCTCCCAACGAAGACCTCGCGCTGTACCGGAGTGTTCTGGCGCAGATTCATGAGATCGCACCACAGGCCATGCCCATCACACCCGCCAATCTGCCTATTCGCTGGCCGCCGCAATTTCTGATGCATGAGGCGATCATGAAGCGGCAGGGCTGGCTGGCGCAGAGGCTGCACTACGCCGGCGTGTTTGCGCTGACCGGCATCCTGACGGTACTGGTAAAGCTGACCCGGGGTCAGAAGGACTCTGCCGCGGCGATGTATATCCACAGCCTGTGCCGTAATAACGATTACCTGAAGCTAGATGACTGCCTGCGGATGGTGATCGATGTCAGCCACGAGCAGCGGGCGCAGATAGAAGCCCGGCTCGAGGCCTTCCGGCACTCGCACGGCATTCATTGGGGTAGTCACGTGGCGTCAGCCTCGCTGTTCACCTGCATGGTTCGCTCACATCAGGTGCATGTGCACTTTGTCGATGGCAGCGATGGCGGTTACACCGCGGCTGCGCGCGATCTGGAACTCAGGCGGAAAGCTCAGCAACAACCCTGATCTCGTCCCGGGATTGTCGCGTGAATCTGCGCCGAGGCGGGCTTGAAGATGGTCCGGAAGGTTTACCGCCAGCACCGAAACCAACTATCATCTCGTCTCCAGCATCATTCTTTAAATTAGACGGAAACCATCATGCCTGCCTATCGTTCTCGTACCTCTACCCACGGCCGCAATATGGCGGGCGCACGTTCATTGTGGCGCGCCACCGGCATGAAAGATGAGGATTTCAGCAAGCCGATTATTGCGGTTGCCAACTCGTTCACGCAATTCGTGCCGGGGCATGTGCATCTGAAAGATCTGGGCCAGCTCGTCGCGCGTGAAATCGAAAAGGCAGGTGGTGTTGCGAAAGAATTTAATACGATCGCTGTGGATGACGGTATCGCGATGGGGCATGACGGCATGCTGTACAGCCTGCCCAGCCGCGACCTGATTGCCGATAGTGTCGAGTACATGGTCAACGCGCATTGTGCGGATGCGCTGGTGTGCATCTCGAACTGCGACAAAATTACGCCCGGCATGTTGATGGCGGCGATGCGCTTGAATATTCCCGTGATTTTTGTGTCGGGTGGTCCGATGGAAGCCGGTCGCGTGAAGCTCGCGAATCCGGAGACGAAGAAAATCGAGATCAAGAAGCTCGACCTGATCGACGCGATGGTGATGGCGGCTGACGATAAAGTCTCCGATGCTGATCTGGCTGAAATCGAGCGTTCAGCTTGCCCGACCTGCGGATCTTGCTCCGGCATGTTTACTGCTAATTCGATGAACTGTCTGACCGAAGCGCTCGGTCTGTCTTTCCCCGGAAACGGCACCGTGGTGGCAACACATGCGGATCGCGAGCAGCTGTTCAAACGTGCCGGGCATCGTATTGTCGAGCTGGCGAAGCAATACTACGAACACGATGATGCGTCCATCTTGCCGCGTTCGGTAGGTTTCAAGGCCTTCGAGAACGCGATCGCTCTCGACATTGCTATGGGTGGTTCGACCAATACCATCTTGCATCTGCTGGCTATCGCGCTGGAAGGCGGAATCAACTTCACGATGGCCGATATCGATCGCATGTCGCGCGTCGTGCCGCAACTGTGCAAGGTGGCACCGAATACAAACAAATATCATATCGAAGATGTGCATCGCGCCGGTGGCATCATGGCCATCCTCGGTGAGCTCAATCGCGCGGGCAAGCTGCATACCGATGTGCCGACGATTCATGCGAAAACCATGGCCGATGCACTCGCGCAATGGGATATCACCGGTAACGTATCGGAAGAGGTCAAGACTTTCTACAAAGCGGGCCCGGCCGGCATTCCGACACAGGTCGCGTTTAGCCAGGATACGCGTTGGCCCAGTCTGGATACTGATCGCGCCGAAGGTTGTATCCGCTCTGTCGAGCATGCGTTCAGCAAGGAAGGTGGACTCGCGGTCCTGCGCGGCAATATCGCGCTCGACGGCTGTGTGGTGAAGACGGCTGGCGTTGATGACAGCCTGCTGGTCTTCGAAGGCACCGCTCATGTGGTCGAGTCGCAGGACGAGGCGGTGGAAAACATCTTGGCGGACAAGGTCAAGGAAGGCGATGTGGTGGTGGTTCGCTATGAAGGTCCAAAGGGTGGTCCTGGCATGCAGGAGATGCTGTACCCGACCAGCTACATCAAATCGAAGGGTCTCGGCAAAGCCTGTGCATTACTCACCGATGGACGTTTCTCCGGTGGTACCTCGGGTCTGTCGATTGGTCACTGCTCGCCAGAAGCCGCTGCCGGCGGTGCCATCGGTCTGGTGAAGAATGGCGATCGCATTCGTATCGATATACCGAACCGGTCGATCAATGTGCTGGTGAGTGATGAAGAGCTGGCGAAGCGCCGAGCTGAGCAGGACAAGCTGGGCTGGAAGCCGGCGAAAGCACGTCCGCGAAAGGTATCAACCGCGCTCAAGGTGTATGCAATGTTCGCGACCTCAGCGGACAAGGGCGCGGTGCGCGATGAATCATTGCTAGAGGATGGCACGCACTGATAGCTTGATGGGAGTTTGGGTTGGCTGATAAACGTGGTCGGTTCAGCGGGGCAGCCATCCCAGGCTCATCAGTAACAGAGCAGCACCCAGTACGATTGCGGCTACAGCAACGATGCCAATGATGGCGTGCGCCCAGTCGCGCGGGCTGGGCCAGCCCGCCATCAGGCATTGAGTGGCGAGTAATTTCAACAAGAAGGCATTCGTCGTCATCAGAGGCAGTGACGCTGATTCGATGAAGATCCAGCCACCTGCGGGTATTAAGGCCAGTGGCGCCAGTCCAACCGGCACACTATTCCACCAGCGTAGTCGCGCGAAACTCACCGAACCCAACAACCATCCGCCGTCCACTTTGCGTCGGGGTATCACCGTCAAAGACACGGGCTTCGCGCCAGCCAGCAGACCCGCAAAAAAATGTAGTAGCTCATGCGCAACGGTGCCGGGCCACAGGCTGAATGCATAGGCGTACGGCCAGCGACGCAGCCACAAAATGGCACCTACGATGAGCAACATCGCAAAGGCATGCAGTGCTAGCGTGAAATGGTCGGGCAGGGCGGGTATAGCCATGACTTCGGCAAAGCAGATGGATCAGCGAATTGTACGCGAGCAGGGCGGGGCTATTTCTAAACTGAAATTGACCGCGACATTCTCTATACTCCGGGAAAAACCTCGGAGGCAAGCACATGAGCAACGGAGCGACCGGCAAGCGCCATATCGGCGGAGATCTGTGGGGAGGTTTCGCCGCGATGATGGTGGCACTACCGTCGGCGATCGCCTTTGGCGTCACGATTCTCGCGCCGCTGGGACCGCAATTCGGTGCTCAGGGTGCCGTGGCTGGTCTGATCGGGGTCATCTTTCTTGGTCTGATTGCGGCGCTGTTGGGCGGAACGCAGCGACTGATTTCCGCACCCAGTGCGCCCGCTGCAGCGGTGATATCGGCGCTTGCGATTCAGATGATGCATCAGGGGCAGGATCCCGCCTCCATTCTGCTGATGCTGTTTCTGGTGGCTGTCTGCAGCAGCCTGCTGCAAATTCTGCTTGGCGCTTTCGGCATTGGGCAGATGATTCGCTACATGCCTTTTCCTGTCGTCAGCGGCTATCTCAGTGGCGTTGGACTCATCATCATTACCTCGCAACTACCCAAGCTGCTGGGCGTGCCGGCGGGTACCGGATGGTTCGACGCGCTGATCGATCCTGCACAGTGGCAGAGCGCCAGCCTGCTGATCGGTATAGCCACCATGATCATGATGATTATTGCGACGCGTTTTCCTTCAAGCCGCGTGCCGGCGGTGATTCAGGGATTGGGCGTTGGCGTGGTGACGTACTGGATTCTGGCGCTGAGCTCGCATCCCGACATGGCCAGTCTCGACGGCAACGCACTCGTCATCGGTCGTTTCGCGATGGGACCCGACGGCGTTTTTGCCAATATGGCGGGTACCTGGGACAGGATTGCTAGTGCCGCATTACCGCATTGGGATCAGGTCCTGGTACCGGCGCTGACACTGGCCGTATTGTTATCGATCGATACGCTGAAAACCTGTCTGGTGTTGGATGCGATGTCGGGTACAAGGCATGACTCCAACCGCGAGCTGATTGGTCAGGGACTTGGCAATCTCGCTGCGACGATTTTCGGCGGCACGCCGGGCTCAGGCACGATGGGGCCATCGCTGGTCAATCGCGCCAGCGGTGGTGCGACGAAACTCTCTGGCGTGTTTGCGGGTGCGTGGTCCTTGGTTGCCTTCCTGCTGCTGGCTCCGCTACTGTCATGGGTGCCCGTTGCGGCATTGGCTGGACTGTTGCTGGTGATCGGCTTCCGCATGATTGACTGGCACTTGTTACATCTCGCGCGTTCACGCGCGACCATACTCGACTTCCTTGTCATTGTTGCCGTCGTTGTCGTAGCGAAGACGGTCAGCCTGATTGCTGCGTCCGCACTCGGTGTTGTGCTTGCGATCATGATGTTCATCCGCGAGCAAAGCCACAGCCCGACGATACGCCACAAGAGCCGCGGTGATCTGACCTTTTCTAAGCGTGTGCGTCCCGGCAAGGAGCGAGAAGCCTTGCGTGAACTGGGTGCAAGCAATCTGATTTACGAGCTGCAGGGTAGTCTGTTCTTTGGCAATACCGATGCACTGTTCAGCACACTCGAGCCAGAGCTAGAACATGCGCGTTATTTGATTCTTGATTTTCAGCGCGTGCAGTCGCTCGATATGACAGCCGCGCACATGCTTGATCGTGTACGAGATGAACTCGCCGAACGCGGCGCTACGCTGGTGCTGTCGCGCGTACCCTCGACGCTACCGAGCGGGCGCAATTTGCGCGGTTATCTGAATGAGTTAGGCGTGACGGGCGGGAAGGGCGAGATACGTATGTTCGATGACTTCATTGAAGCACTCGAATGGGTTGAGCAAGAAACGCTGAAAGCTGCAGGCATTCACGTTGATCAGCAAAAGCCACTGAACCTGTCGGAATTCGAATTCTTCCGCGACATGCAGCCGAAGACACTCGAGGCGCTGCAGGCGCAAGTGTATCGTCGCTATTACGAGGCGGGCGAGACTATCTTCATCGCCGGCACACCCGGCGATGCCTTGATGCTGATCGCGCATGGCGTGGTACGCATCGATCTCGACATGGAAGGCGGAAAACAGATGCATATGGCTACGTTCGGGCGGGGTCAGTTCTTTGGCGAGATGTCCTTCCTTGATCATCATCCGCACTCGGCTGATGTCACGGCAGTGACTGATGCAGAATTACTGATCCTGTCGCGGCCCGACTTCGATCGCTTCGCCGAGCAGGATCCGCTGATGGCATCGCACTTGTTCGCGTCACTGTCGCGCGCGCTGGCGGACCGGCTGCGCCATACCAATGACGAGTTACGCTCAATACAGGCCGCTTGATGCACAAGCCTTGAGCTGCAGCGGCGGGATCGATGCTGCGAGGATGTATAGTATGCGGGCCGTCGCGGGCATACGCGGGTCCGCGTCACGAAGAACAACTATCCGAGACCGCGCAAGCAAGATGGAGAACCCATGAAATCGATGTTGACTGTGATCGCCGCGCTGCTGGCGCTTTCGCTCAGCCCGGCACAGGCCGCTACCGAGCAGCAGAACAAAATGGTCACCTGCAACAAGGAAGCCACCGGCAAAAAAGGCGACGAACGCAAGGCCTTCATGAAAGAGTGCCTGAGCAAGAAGCCAGCTGAAGAAGCCAAGCCAGCCGGGAATTCTCAGCAGAACAAGATGGCGACCTGTAACAAGGAAGCGACCGGCAAGAAGGGCGACGAGCGCAAGAAGTTTATGAGCGAGTGCTTGAAGGCGAAGTGATGCTTGCCTGTATCTGATTGGGTCTACGATTTTAGTCAGAGTTGGAAGTCTTGCAACGGGCCATGGGTCCCAGCTTCCGCTGGGACGACGAATGTGAGGGTGCCACCCTGTAAATCGTCATCCCAGCGGAAGCTGGGACCCATGGCCCGCAATCACTTCATTGCCTCCAACGTTTGAGGGTGGACTAAACCCACCTACACCCAGTAAATTATCGATTCGGCCGAGCACCTTGTCGTTTTCAATTTGACATTGCGCGAATAGCCGTCGCAAAGCATTCCAATAAACAGAACAATTACGGAGACACTCGCATGTCGCATCAAGTCAAGTTTCTGCTCCCCGAAGACCGCATTCCACGCAGCTGGTACAACATTCAGGCAGATCTGCCGAAGCCGCTGCCTCCAGTGCTCCATCCGGGTACGCTGCAGCCGATCGGCCCGGCTGACCTCGAGCCGCTATTCCCGATGGACCTGATCCTGCAGGAAGTCTCCACCGAGCGCGAGATCGAGATTCCTGAACCAGTACGCGAGGTGTACAAGCTCTGGCGCCCGGCGCCGCTGTACCGCGCGTATGCGCTGGAGAAGGCGCTCCAAACGCCAGCGAAAATTTTTTATAAGTACGAAGGCGTGAGCCCTGCCGGTTCGCATAAGCCGAACACGGCGATTCCTCAGGCCTTTTATAACAAGCAGGCGGGCGTCAAGCGCCTAACGACGGAAACCGGTGCTGGACAGTGGGGCACGTCGCTGTCGTTTGCGGGCTCGCTGTTTGGTATCGATGTCACCGTGTTTCAGGTGCGCGTGTCGTACGACCAGAAGCCTTACCGCCGCGCCGTTATGGAAACCTATGGTGCGCGTTGCGTACCTTCGCCGTCCAATGAGACTCAGTACGGCCGGAAGGTGCTGGGTGAGCGTCCGGATCACCCCGGCAGCCTCGGCATTGCGATCTCTGAAGCCGTCGAAATTGCTGCGACCAACGCCGACACCAAATATGCGCTGGGCTCGGTGCTGAATCACGTGCTGATGCATCAATCCATCATCGGTATCGAATCGATGGAACAAATGGCGATGGCAGATGCCTACCCCGATGTCGTGGTTGGCTGCACCGGTGGTGGCTCTAACTTTGCCGGCATCGCGTTCCCCTTCATCGGCGCTGGCCTTCGCGGTGGTCCGAAGCCGCGCATTGTTGCGGTCGAACCGGCAGCCTGTCCGTCGCTCACGCGCGGCAAATACGCTTACGACTTCGGCGATACCGGCCACATGGCACCGCTGACAAAAATGCACACCCTGGGTTCGGCATTTACCCCGCCGGGTTTCCATGCGGGCGGCTTGCGCTACCACGGCATGGCACCGCTGGTGTCGCACCTGAAGGAGCTCGGCCTGCTCGAGGCCGTGGCCTATCATCAGACTGAGTGCTTCGCGGCCGGTGTGCTGTTTGCGCGGCATGAGGGCATCGTGCCGGCGCCTGAGGCGAACCACGCTGTCAAGGGCGCCATCGAAGAGGCGCTGCGTTGCAAGCGTGAGGGCAAGAGCGAAACCATCCTGTTCAATCTGTGCGGCCATGGGCACTTCGACATGGCGGCGTACACGAACTACTTCGCCGGTAATCTGAAAGACGAAAACTACGACGAGAAAGAACTCGCGATGGCGCTTGCAGGCCTGCCTAGCGTGCCGGAAGCTGCCTGATCCGTATTCGCTTCTGGTCATGGAATAACACCGGGCTTGCCCCGGTGTTTTTTTTGGTGGGTAACATCCGGCATCAATTGTCAGCTGGATGTCAGGGATTGCTCAGAACTGCGAAAGCTAAGCCGCCTATCCTTGCGGCCACGCTGACCACATTCTGTTGTCGTTTTTATTCCTGATCATTTCTCGATGCCACTCCGAATTCTTCTGTCTGCGCTTGTGCTGCTGACTGCAGGCGCTGCCATTGCCGACGGCGGCAGCTCGCTATCGCTGCAACAGGCCGCTTCTCTGGCACTCGAACGCAATCATGACTTGAGACTAGCTCGCTCCGCTGTAGCGAGCGCGCAGGCGAATGTCCTGGCTGCCAATGCGGCCCCCAATCCTCTTCTCGGTATCTCCACCAGCAGCGTCAATCTCTCGGGCGGGAATGGTGCCGGCGCATTCTGGAAAAAGCAGGTCGATAGCGTGATCAGCATCAGCCAGCTGATTGAACGCGGCGGCAAACGTGAGCTGCGTAGAGAAAACGCCGAGCACAATATGCGCGCTGTCACCGAGGACCTGCAGGATGTGCGCCGACAGTTGCGTGTGTTTGTGGCACAAGCCTACGCGGAACTGCACGCGGCGCAAGACAGGTTGATGGCAACTCGCGATGCCTCGCAATTGCTGGATGCGACCCTGAGCGCCGCGCAGGTCCGACGCGATGCGGGCGACATCGCGGGCGCGGATGTCGAGCGCGTGCGCGTCGATACACTGCGGACCCGTAATGAACTAGTCGCCGCAGAAGCCGAGTTGCGCCGAGCCCAACAGGTTTTGGCATTGCTGTTAGTCGAGCCGCAGCCAAATGCGATCGAGGCTGTCGACAGCTGGCCATCCGCCGATGAACTGATCGTCCCCTCCGCGGAGCAACTGCAGTCCATCGTCGAACGTCGCGCAGATGTGCGCGCTGCTACCGCGCGTGTCGATGCGGCTGCCGCTGCAGCGAAATTGGCCGAATCACTACGCACGCGCGATGTGTCAGTGGGTGTGCAGTTTGAGCATTTTCCAAAGCCGGGCGATGCCACCAATCCGAATGGAAACAGCATGGGCGTATCGGTCCAGGTGCCACTGTTCGTCCGGTATTACTACGAAGGTGAAATAGGCGCTGCCCTGTCTGCGCTGGACAGCGCCAGACTCAACCTTGATCGCGTTCGAGCGTCAGCTGAAGGCGAAATCAATATCGCCCTGTCAGCGCTGAACAGTTCAGCAGAGCGGGTCAAGCGTAACCGTGACGAGTTACTGGTCGCTGCAGAAAAAGCGGCGAAAGCTGCTGAGTATGCATACCGCAATGGCGCTGTCGGCGTGATGGACGTACTTGATGCACGTCGCACATTGCGTGCCACCCGATTGGATGCGTTGGCCGCGCAAGCCGATTTCAGTAAAGCGCTCGCCGTCTGGCAGGCCGCTACCGAGACTACAGAAGACTCCGTAAAATGAAGAAAACCACCAAATTGTCCCTATTGCTGCTGATCGCCGCTATTGCTGCAGGTATTGTGCTGTACGCGCAGCAGCGCAACGCAAAAAAGGAAGCTGCCGAAGAAAAACCGAAGGCAGAGAAACATGATCCCGGTGTCGTTCGTTTCGCACGCGGCGCACCGCAGCTGTCTTCGATTCGCGCCGAGGTCGTGAAAGTCGAGCCTATGCCGGCGGCGGATCCCGTCAGCGGACGCTTTGTCTATGACGAGAACGCCACCTCGAGAGTGAGTTCGCCTCTCGTGGGGCGCGTGATCGCGCTACGAGCCGGTGTGGGTGACCGTGTGTCGCGCGGCACGTCTCTCCTTGAGGTCGATTCACCGGATCTGGCCAATGCGGAAGCTGATCTGGCGAAGGCCGCCAGTGACGAGCTGCGCAAGAAGCTCGCGTATGATCGTGCCAAGCGTCTGCATGAGAATGAAGTCATCGCGCGCAAAGATTTCGAATCTGCGGAAGCGGACTACCAGCAGGCGCAAGCTGACACGCGACGTGCATCGCTGCGCCTGCGCAATCTTCAGGCATCCGGCCATGAGAATGGCAAGTTTGTACTGCGCGCACCCATAGACGGCGTCGTCGTTGAGCGCAATGCGAATCCGGGACAAGAAGTCCGTCCCGACCTTGATGCGCCACTCTTTCTGATTTCTGATATCCGTCGTTTGTGGATATTGGTGGATGTGCCCGAGAAAAGCCTGCACAACATTCATGTCGGACAGACAGTCGGCATTGAGACGGATGCGTATCCGGATCAGCAATATGTGGCGCTTGTTGAGCGCGTCGGCGTCGCGGTCGATCCGGTCACACGCCGCGTGCAGGTGCGCTGTTCGCTGAAAAACACCGATGGAAAACTGAAGCCTGAGATGTTCGCGCGGGTGTCCTTTCTCGCTGATGGCGAGCATAAAGGTATACGCGTGCCGAATACGGCGCTGGTGACCGAAGGTATCTACGTTTTCGTCTTCGTTGAAAAGGATGTGGGCGTATTTGAAAAGCGCAAGGTGAGTCTGGCACTACGAGGCAATGATCATTCTTTTGTCGCCAACGGACTCGCCGAGGGTGAGCATGTGGTGGTGGAAGGCGCGCTGTTGTTGAATTCTGAGGCGGACTCAGATGCTCAGTAATCTGATTCAGTTCGTTCTTACCCAGCGCGTATTCGTGCTGGTGATGACGGCCGCACTGTGCGGCTTCGGTTACCGCGCTGTGACCAATCTGCCGATTGAAGCTTTTCCGGATGTGCAGGATGTGCAGGTACAGATCGTCACCCAGTATCCGGGTCAGGCACCGGAAGAGGTTGAGCGTAACGTGACCTTGCCTATCGAGCGCGAAATGTCAGGCGTGCCACGCCAGACGCAATTACGCTCGGTGACGATATCAGGCTTATCCGTCGTTACACTCACCTTTGGCGACGGCACAGACGATTACTTCGCGCGACAGCAAGTACTGGAGAAGCTGGGGAACGTGAATCTGCCAGCGGGACTGCAGCCGCAACTTGCACCGCTGACTACCGCGGTCGGCGAAGTCTATCGCTATGTGCTGGAGATTCCGAAAGACATGTCGATGAGCGAGGCGCGCGCTATTCAGGATTGGGTGATCCGTCCCAGCTTGCGCATCGTTCCGTATGTGGCCGACGTCGTGAGCTTCGGCGGCACCATCAAGGAATATCAGGTCAAGATCGATCCTTATGCGCTTAAGCGCTATGGCATTTCTATCGATCAGGTCAGCAACGCGCTGCAGAATAACTCGGCCAACGTTGGCGGTGGCTTCGTGCGTCGTGGTGATGAGGCACTGGTCATTCGTGGCATGGGGATCTTCAACCATCTAGAGGATATCGGGCGCGTGGTGGTGAAGGCCAAGGATGGCAAGACCGTGCTGGTATCTGACCTTGGCGACGTTCTGATCGGCGCGCGCAATCGTTCAGGTGTGGTGTCTTACAACGATCGCGATACCGTGGTCGAAGGCATCGTGCAGATGACCAAGGGTGGTAATGCGACCAAGGTCGTGACCGAGCTCAAAGAGAAAATCGAACTGGTCAATGCCAAATTACCGCCTGGCGTGAAGATTCATCCGATCTAC
>CAZXRS010000045.1:0-12334 GCA_964642635.1 uncultured Bifidobacterium sp.
CTCGATCAGGGCCATGGCGGCTGCGGCCTTGTCATCGACTTCTCGCACCAGTACCGGTACCTCGGTCAGGCCAGCAAGTTGCGCAGCACGGAAGCGGCGCTCGCCAGCGATGATCTCGTGCGTGACACCGTTTTTACCGTGGTTGATCGGCCGCACCAACAAAGCTTGCAACAAGCCTTGTGCGCGAATCGAATCCGCTAACTCATTCAATGCGCCTTCGTCCATACGCGTGCGTGGCTGATACTTTCCTGCTTGCAGATTGGTGACGGCCATTGTGGCGCTGGCATTTGCCGCAGCACTTGCCTCAGGAGAGAAGTCGGCAGAGCCGCCGAGCAGGGCTTCGAGGCCGCGTCCAAGGCCCTTGGGTTTTTTGGTTACCATGGTTCCAATACTTGAATAAATGGGTGTCGTCTTTATCCGAGCGTCGAGATGCGATCGACCAGCTCTTGTCCGAACGATTGATAGGCTTGTGCGCCTTTAGATATCGGGTCGAAGATGACGCCGGGGATGCCGTAGGAAGGTGCTTCGGCAAGTCGGACATTGCGCGGAATGATGGTCTTAAATACTTTGTCGCCAAAGTGCTTCTCAAGCTGCGAAGACACTTGCTGCGACAGCATCATCCGCGGGTCGAACATCACTCGCAATAGCCCGATCACTTTTAGCTCGGGATTCATTTTTCCGTGAACGATCTTGATGGTGTTCACAAGATCCGACAAGCCCTCGAGCGCGTAGTATTCGCATTGCATGGGAATGATCACGCCATGCGCTGCGCACAGTCCGTTCAGCGTTAGCATTGACAATGCTGGCGGGCAGTCGATCAGAATGAAATCATAGTCGGCGTCAATGCTGGTCAGCGCGCGCTTCAATCGTAATTCGCGATGCTCAAGTTCGACCATTTCGACCTCTGCGCCAGCCAAGTCGCGATTCGCAGGCAGCACATCGAATTGCCCAGACTCGCACGTCTGTCTCGCATCAGCGATGTCGCCCATGCCGAGCAGCACCTGATAGACCGAGCTTTCGATCGTCGCCTTGTTAATTCCGGCCCCCATCGTCGCATTACCTTGAGGGTCGAGGTCGATCAGCAGCACCCTATGCTTCAAGTTAGCGAGGCCAGCGGCGAGGTTCACGGCGGTCGTCGTTTTCCCGACGCCGCCTTTTTGGTTGGCGATACAAAAAATCTTGGCCATGTTATTGGTCTTCTGGTTTGCTTTCGTGATGATCGATCCGGGCGACGTGCACTAGGTGTCGCTCAGCCTGCAAGCCCGGTACCTGCAATGCTTGTTTCTTGATGATGTGCCATCCGTCCGGCACACCTTCCTTATCGGTTTGCTGCGCTTGCCCCTTCAGCGCAATCATGCGCCCTCCTTGCTGCAGCAGATGTCCTGACCAGCGAATGAAGTCCGACAGCTCGGCAAATGCGCGCGAGGTTATTACGTCGAATTTTTCCTTCGCATGCCACTGCTCTACTCTACCGTGGTGCACGTCCACGTTAGTAAGGCCGAGTTCGGCTTTCACCTGCGTGAGGAAGGCCGTCTTTTTTTGCACGGTGTCGATCAACTCAATCCTCGCTTGTGGCGCCACATGCTGCGCCCAAATCGCGATTACGATACCGGGTAATCCACCGCCCGCACCCACATCTAGCACATGCGTCGCGCCTTTAAATGCGGGCAACGCAGCCATGCAGTCGAGCAAGTGCTGCGTCAGCATCTGCTGAGGGTCGCGCACCGCCGTCAGGTTGTACACCGCGTTCCATTTATGCAGTAGCGCGAGATACTCAAGCAGCTTTTCCAGTACGTGTTCCGGCAGATCCAGGGACAACGCCGTCGCGCCCTGACTTAGCTTGGCGCGCAACTCGTCGTGATCTTGGATCATTTAGGCGGCGTCCGCCGCTTGACCGGCGGCTATCGCATCCTTCAGTCCGCCCTTTTTCAGATGAACCAGCAACAATGAAATCGCCGCTGGCGTTATCCCTGCGATGCGCGATGCCTGCCCCAGCGTTTCAGGTCGGTGCTTGTTGAGCTTCTGCCTGACCTCGATCGACAGGGCCGACACGGCCATGTAATCGATCTCCGTTGGCAGCCTCAGGTTCTCGAAATGTTCGTGGCGCTCGACCTCTTTGGCCTGGCGATCAATGTATCCGGCATATTTCACCTGAATCTCGACCTGCTCGGCGATGTCGGACGGCAGCGCCGGGTTGTTAAAACGGCGGCCGTCTATCGCCTGCAGCGTCATTAAGTGATGGTAACTTACATTAGGGCGCCGCAGGAGATCGGTGAGCGCATACTCTCGCTCAATGCCTTTACCTAACACACGTTCTGCTTCAGCTTTAGCGATAATTTTGGGATTCACCCACGTCGATTTCAGCCTTTCGAGTTCGCGCGCGAGGGTCTCCCGGCGACGCTCGAACGCAGCCCACTGTGCGTCACCAACGCAACCAAGCTTCCGTCCGACTTCGGTCAGGCGCAGATCCGCATTGTCTTCACGAAGACTCAATCGGTATTCCGCTCGGCTGGTAAACATGCGATAGGGTTCCTGTACGCCCTGCGTGACCAGATCGTCGATCAACACCCCCAAGTAAGCCTCATCTCGGCGCGGCGTCCACGCCTCACGGCCCTGGGTCTGTAATGCTGCGTTTAGACCGGCCAGGAGGCCTTGTGCGGCAGCCTCTTCGTATCCGGTAGTGCCGTTAATTTGTCCGGCGAAGAACAGCCCTTGTATTGCTTTGGTCTCAAGCGAGGCTTTCAATCCGCGGGGGTCAAAATAGTCGTATTCAATCGCGTAGCCGGGGCGAAGAATATGGGCATTTTCCAGCCCGCGCATTGAGCGTACCAGCGCGAGCTGGGTGTCGAAAGGCAGGCTGGTGGAGATACCGTTCGGGTAGAACTCGTGCGTGGTCAAGCCCTCAGGCTCGAGATAAATCTGGTGTGACTCCTTGTCCGCGAAGCGGTGGATCTTGTCTTCGATGGATGGGCAATAGCGCGGCCCCACCCCCTCGATCACGCCTGTGAACATCGGACTGCGATCCAGCGCATTGCGAATGATGTCGTGGGTCTGTTGATTGGTGTGAGTAATCCAGCACGGCACCTGCTTGGGGTGCATTGCGGCCGTCCCCATTATTGAAAACACCGGGATCGGATCCAGGTCACCCGGCTGCTCTGTGAGTACAGAAAAGTCGATCGATCGACCATCAATCCGTGGCGGCGTGCCGGTTTTCAAGCGTCCTTGGGGCAATTTCAGCTCTTTCAGACGCGCCGACAATGTCGCGGCCGGCGGATCGCCCGCCCTGCCGCCCGAATAATTGTTAAGGCCTACGTGGATTTTCCCGTCCAGGAAGGTGCCCGCCGTCAACACCACGGCGCGCGAGCGAAAACGGATACCCACCTGCGTAACCGCCCCGACCACTCGATCGCCGTCGGTGATCAGGTCATCGACGGCCTGTTGAAACAACCAGAGATTCGGCTGGTTTTCCAGCCTCCGGCGTATCGCCGCCTTGTACAAGATACGGTCTGCCTGCGCCCGCGTGGCGCGCACTGCAGGGCCTTTCGAGGAATTCAGCACCCGGAACTGTATTCCACCCTCGTCCGTCGCGATTGCCATCGCCCCGCCCAGCGCATCAACTTCCTTTACCAAGTGACCCTTGCCAATGCCGCCTATCGACGGATTGCAAGACATTTGGCCCAGCGTCTCGATGTTATGGGTCAGCAGCAGAGTTTTTTGGCCCATCCGAGCAGCGGCGAGCGCCGCCTCCGTACCGGCATGGCCGCCACCGACAACAATCACATCAAATTCAGCGGGGAAATCCATGGATGCGCGATAAAGCTGAGGCAAAGCAGAGGCTGGATTATAAAGGGATTTGATGGGCGCCGGCCGTTAAAGCGCGGATGACGATGACTGTTTCACGTGAAACAGCCACCAGAGGCCGCCGCGGATGTTTCACGTGAAACCATTATCGGCCCCCGAATGCGTCCCATCCGGTTTTTAAGATCAACCCGGCAACGACAAGCAGGAATATCCGCCGCACAAAGCCAGCGCCCTCCTTCAGCGCGAGCCGGGTTCCGAGCAACGCGCCAGCCATATTGCAGCCCGCCATGAGGAGGCCCAACATCCATAAAGGCTGCCCGGTAGGGATAAACCAGGCCAGCGCTGCCACATTGCAAGCCACGTTCACCAGCTTTGCCGACGCCGACGCCCGAAGAAAGTCGAGCCCAAATCCACGAATGAACCCGAATATGAGGAAACTGCCGGTGCCCGGCCCGAAAAATCCATCATAAAAGCCCATCACGGAACCAAGCGCCAGCGCCAGCGCCATCTTCGACAGGCCTTGGCGGGTCGGGGCATAGTCGCCGCCAAAGTCTTTGCGCCGAAATACGTAGACTGCCGCGAACAGCAAGATAAACGGCAGGAGCTTGCGGAAAATTTCCGGCGGGAAGATGGTAATTGTCCAGGCGCCCACGAATGCGAAGACCAGGGCCCCCAGGCACGCGGGCCATACCAGCAGCCAATCGATCGGGATCCGTTTCCAGTACGCCTTGGCGGCGATGGCCGTCCCAAACACCCCAGACAACTTATTCGTACCAAACAGCGTGGACGGCATCGCCGAAGGCAATGCAGCGAACAGTGCGGGCACTTGTATCAAGCCTCCCCCACCAACGATCGCGTCCAGAAGTCCGGCAACAAACGCTGCAACGCCCAACGGCAGCAAAACAACGAGTTCGTTCATTGACAGATCTGGTGCCGACGGCGGCCGCTGTTAGCGCCCACTATCAACAAAGCCCTTGTTTTAAATGAGTTGGCCCACGCTTGACGCGAACCATCAACTTATTTTGTCGACTTCGACCACTCGGCTCGAATCAGATCTGCGGCACGATCTGCAATCATGATAATGGGCGAGTTGCAATTTCCGGAGGTGACAAAAGGCATCACCGAGCCATCAACCACCCGAAGACCGGCAACCCCCCTAACCCGTAACTCACTATCAACCACCGCCATGGGGTCATTGCTACGCCCCATCTTGCAAGTGCCCACCGGGTGAAAGATTGTGGTGCCAATATCACCGGCCGCCTTCGTCAACGCTGCATCGGTATCGACCTGAATACCTGGCTTGTATTCCTCGGGAGCGTACCGGCTGAGTGCCGGGGCCGACGCAATGCGTCGCGTCAGTCGCATTGCATCGGCTGCCACCTGCTGATCCTCCGTCGTCGACAAATACCTTGGCGTGATTTTTGGAGGGGCATAGGGATCGGCTGATCCGATCCGAACATGACCACGAGAGGTCGGACGCAAATTGCATACGCTGGCAGTAAATGCAGGAAAACTATGCAACGGTTCGCCGAAACGATCCAGCGACAAGGGCTGCACGTGATATTGGATGTTTGCACTGCTCTGCGACGGGTCGGATCTCGTGAAGAGGCCTAGCTGTGACGGCGCCATGGACATCGGGCCACTGCGATTCAGCAGATACTGTGCGCCAATACGAAGCTTTCCATGCCAACTGTTGGCCAGCGTATTAAGCGTCTTAACACCTTGCACTTTAAAGACCATCCTGATTTGCAGATGGTCCTGCAAATTTTCGCCTACGCCGGGCAGATCAACCACCGGAACAATTCCGTGTTGCTGTAGGAGTGACGGCGCGCCTATGCCAGATGTCTGCAATATCTGAGGTGATCCAATCGCACCCGCAGACAGCAAGGTCTCACGGCGCGCCTGCGCTGTCCAGGCAGACCCTCCCCCACTAAACTCAACGCCGCTGCAACGAAGGCCATGCTCTGAATGTTCAAACACTAGCCGCTCTACATGGCAGCCAGTCATGATGGTCAGGTTGCCTCGACGACTTGCCGAACGCAGAAAAGCCTTCGCGGTATTCCAGCGAAAACCACTCTTCTGATTCACCTCGAAGTAGCCACACCCCTCGTTGTCTCCGCGATTGAAATCATCCGTGTTCGGGATACCTCGCTGCAATGCTGCTTCTCTAAACGCATCCAAAATATCCCAGCGTAATCGCTGTTTTTCGACGCGCCACTCACCACTAGCACCGTGTACCGTAGATGGTCCCGCGTGATGATCCTCTGTACGCATAAACAAGGGCAACACCTGATCCCACCGCCAGCGCTCATCACCCGTTACTTCTGCCCATCGGTCGTAATCAGCTTTCTGACCACGCATGTAAATCATGCCATTGATAGACGAACATCCCCCGAGCACTTTTCCCCGAGGATAGATGATGCTGCGCCCGTTCAGACCGACTTCACTTTCTGTTCGAAACCTCCAATCCGTACGTGGATTGTCGATGCAGTACAAATAACCGACGGGAATATGGATCCAGGCATAGTCGTCTTTACCGCCTGCTTCGATCAGCAGCACCTCGACGCCCTTGTCTTGAGATAAGCGATTAGCCAACACGCAGCCTGCGCTACCAGCGCCCACGATCACGTAGTCGTATATTCCAGCAAGTTCTCTTGCTTGCTTCATCTTCTCCGCCCTTTTACTTGCGCCACTCGCAAATCAACCGATCATCATGGGGAGTGTCCACAATGCAGCTTATTACAACAACGACGATCAGATCAATCGCTAACGATCCAACACTGTGGACAAGCTTAGGGACAAGTTGATGACGAATAGTGGATAAGGCGAAGCAAAAGCTATCGCCGTATTTTTGTTCAACAAGTGTACTTCGCAAACACCCAAACTATTCCCGGCTTATCTATTTTCCAAACACTTGAGCACATTCACAAAAATCGGGTTATCCACAGAAATCATACGGCCTTATCTATTACTACCAATATTAAATACAAGCTATAAGAAAAGAATAAGAGCAAACCCGAAAAAAATTTATTGAACCCAACTGGGGATAAAGCTTTGGATAACCCTTGAGTAAATTGTAGATAAATCTAATCTCAAGAAAAAGCCGGCATAAGCCGGCTGCTAAGGATTACCTGAATTCTGTGCTAATTGGCATCGACACCCGCCTTAGCGAGAGTCACTGCTTCAAACAACTGCTCCCTTAGCCAACGGTGACCAGGGCTACGAGCATCACGCTCATGCCAGAGCATATCGATATGCACCTCTGGCAAATCGAAAGGCAGTTCTTTGAATATGAGCTGTTTCGACATACCTGTAGCTTCGATCAGGTGGAATGGGATGACCATCAACAAGTCAGATGCGGCTACAACCTTGCCCGCTGTAAAGAACTGATTCACGGTGAGAAGAATTCTACGCTCCCGATTCAACGACACCAGCGCATCGTCCACCAGTCCGCGTGCACGACCAGAAAAACTCACGAGCAAGTGATTGGCCTCGCAATATTTGTCCAAGGTCAAGTCCACATCTGCCAAGGGGTGCTGCTTTCTCATGACCGCCACGTAATGCCCTGCATACAAACGCTCGTGACGGATTGGCGTCTCCGTTGAGCCTTGCATCTGGGCCACAACGCCCGGGAAAAATCCGATGGCCAAATCAATGTCACCCCGTAGCAGCATCGGGCGGGGTTCACGCGTCGTCAGAGGCACCATTCGGATATCAATACCGGGCGCGTCATTCTCGATAACACGAACTAAGGGAGGCAGTAACAAGCCGGCAGTCGCATCGGCCATGGCCATTCTGAACGTTGCATGCGCCTTGTCCAGTTCAAAATTGCGCGGTGCAACCGCCTCTTCCAGATCTGCCAGTGCTCGCCGCACCGCCGGCCACAAGGACTCAGCGCGGGCCGTGGGCTTCACACCATGAGCCGTACGAATCAATAGTTCATCACCCAATGCGTCCCGTAAGCGCTTGACGGCATTCGATACGGCGGGTTGGGTCATCGCGAGCCGGCTAGCTGCTCGGGTCAGGTTCTGTTCAGTCATCACCGCGTCGAATACACGCAGTAAATTCAGGTCCAGGGTCAGAAAACTCATAAAGATAAATAACGGTTACCAAGCTGCGCGAGGTATACCATAAAAATATAGGAATAATAATGAATAAAATTATGCTTATATCAAAGCAGCCGGAATATAACGTCGGCGCATCAACGATAGAGAGGCCCCGCTGGGCGACTACATCGAAAGTGACTCAGAAAAAAAGCGCGCGGATCCACAACGCCAACCGAAGTCATGGCTTCCTGACGCCGAGAGAGCTCAACGAGGCAGCCCGCGGTTAATCCACCTTTAGCTTGCGGAGACGCGCAAAATGCACGCCTATGGCTAACACGCCGAATCCCGACAAGGCAATCAGATGCGCGGTGCCGACGATGGAGATTAAAGTCGCCGCCATCGCAACGCCTGCGGCTTGACCAAAGAAAAAGCACGAAGCGAACGCAGCAACCGCCGCGCCGCGTCTCTCGGGGGCCATTTGCGTCGCATTGATCTGCAACGTGTTGTGCATCATATAAAAACCTAGCCCGAATACGAATGCACCAGGGACGGCTAGCCACCAAGCGGGGGTGTAACCAGTCAATAACATCGACAGCATCATTAACAAAGCGCCATAGCGAATCAGGCCAACTTCACCCAGACGCTTCACTAATTGCTTTGACCGAATCGCAAATGCAAAGCCGCCGAATCCGAACAGCATGACAAGGCTTCCAGAAGCGGCTAATGACATGTCATGCACCGTATGTAAATGCGTCGGAACGAATGCCAATGCGCCATACACCAAAGCGCCCTCTAACATCACCGTCATGAGTACCTTGCGAGCCCACGACAATTCAAGCACGCGGGAAAATTCAAACACCATGCGGCCAAACGGGTGTCCTTCCACCTTGCGAACCTGTTTAGCCAGGTCGGGCAGACGCGAGTTCATCCGAATCAGATACACACCAGTGAGTAAAAACAATGCAGCAATGAAAAAGAACGGAAACCGCCAGTTCAAATAATCAGCACTCACACCACCCAACATAATTCCGGTCGATAAACCCAAGATATGACCGATCATGAAGCGCGCCAAGACAGATTGACGATGCTCGTAAGAGACGACGTCGCCTATCCAGGCCATCGATAAAGGGATGAGTGCGGCACAGGTTGCACCAGCAAGAGCGCGCGCCCCAATGAGCATAGGAAAGTCCGGCGCCAGTCCGCACAACAGCGCTGTCAATGAACAAGCGATACAAGCCAACGACACGACCCGATACTTTCCATAGCGGTCACCCAGCGGCCCGAACAATAATTGGGCCGACCCGTAGACGACCCCAAATACCGTGATGACGATGGATACGGCACCCAGCGCCAGACCAAACTCCGAAGACAAACGGACAAGCATGGAATCAGCAATACGCATCGACATAGCGCTGCTGAAAGAGGCGAACGCCAAGGCCAGAATAGCCGTTGAAGGAATGGTGTCGTTACTTGCAGAAGTGTTGGTTGTCATTATTGATTACAGAGACCGCACGCTGTCGAACTGGCGAATCACACCAGACACAGGGTCGGTAAAGCGTATAGATCGCGCGAGTAGTTTCAGGGGAGCAGAGAAATCGTCCCCTTTGCAGGGAAGCGCGACGGGATAAAAACCATCATTAAGAATCGGTATGCCCAGCGAATTCATATGCACGCGCAGTTGGTGCATCTTGCCGGTTTCAGGAAACAATCGATACAGCGCAACATCGCCGCGGCGCTCGATCAGCTCAATGCGACTGAGTGCGTTCGGTTCACCATCGACCTCCTTCACGCGGAAAAACTGTTCATCGCGCTCGATACGGCTACTGACGAGTGTGGGAAGAGTCAGATCATCGCGATACGGTGCAAGCGCCTCATAGACTTTCACCACCTGCCGAAAACGAAATAAAGACTGCCACACCGATCGCGTCGCCGGGTTCGTCGAGAACAACATGACACCCGCCGTTTCCCTGTCAAGGCGATGAATGGGTGCCAAGGTATCGATGCCCGTTTTGCGCTTGAGTCTGACCAACAGACTTTCATGCAAAAAGCGGCCACCCGGTGTCACCGGCAGGAAGTGGGGCTTGTCAACGACGATTAGCTCGCTGTCGTGGTGGAGTATCGTCTCTTCAAACGGGATAGGGGTTTCACCGACCCGCACGCGGTAATAGTAGATGCAGGCGCCGCCACGAAAAGCATCGTCGTAACCAACTTTGTTTCCACGATCGTCAATAACTTCGCCGCGCGCCATTCGCTGGCGCCAACTATTCTCGTCGACCATGGGAAACCGGACCGCGAGATATTCACCGACCGTCTTCCAACTCCCATGCGGTAGCCAGGCCAGACTAGGCGATACTCCATCACGAGTGGGAAGCGGCGGACGTGGGTACATGGTGAAATCTGATCAGAGACCGCATGATAAACGGTCACAGTAAAGGCGGCGCCAGCCCACACGCGGAAAAGCAGGTCGGTTACAATCTATTCTCGTAAATCGCGGAAAACTGCCGCAAAATACGACAACGTCGCCCATCTGTGGACAAATCACTTGTTAGCCAAGGAAAAATGGCGTCATGAAAATCGCGATACTCGACGACTATCAGGATGCGGTGCGGCACCTTCCATGTTTTCGGTTGCTTGACGGGCTCGACGTCAAAGTCTTTCACCACAGCGCCAAAGGCGCCGGTCAACTGGCCATTCGGCTGGCGCCCTTCGATGGTCTGGTGCTCATCCGTGAACGAACGAAAATCGACCGCGCGCTCATGACGCGGCTACCTCACCTCAAGCTGATCTGCCAGACTGGCCGGCTGGGTGCTCATGTGGATGTGGACGCTGCTCGCGAACTCGGCATCACAGTCATCGAAGGACAGGGCGACCCGATTGCGACGGCCGAACTCACCTGGGCCCTGATTCTCGCCGGTAGCCGGCGCCTGTTGGACTACGCCAGCCTGCTTCGCCAAGGAGTATGGCAAACAAGCTCGCTGACACCTGCGCGTAACACCTTGGGTCGTGTAGTCAGGGGGCGTCGACTGGGGATCTGGGGCTATGGCCGCATCGGTCAGTGCGTCGCCGGGTATGCGCGGGCATTCGGTATGGAGGTCAGCGTCTGGGGCAGCGAAGCCAGTCGTGCAAAGGCTGTTGCAGAGGGATTTGACGCCGCACCAAGCCGCGCCGCATTTTTTGCTGACGCCGATATCGTCACGCTTCATCTGAGATTAACGGAGTCCACACGAGCCATCGTCCAGGCCGAAGATCTCTCGAGAATGAAACCCGATGCATTGCTGGTCAATACAAGTCGCGCTGAACTAATAACACCGGGCGCACTAGAGGCGGCCTTGCGCGCCGGCCGGCCAGGTAGCGCGGCCATCGATGTGTTCGACACCGAACCCTTGCCGCCCACGGCGCCGCTGCTGCAACTGGACAACCTGATCACGACACCTCATCTTGGTTATGTCGAGCAGGACAGTTACGAGATGTATTTCCGTCCTTTGTTCGAAGCGATCGCAGAGAAAGCGAAAACGGCATGAAAATCATCAGCATCAATACCGCGCGTGTCGCGCCCCTGAATATCAGCGGGTTTGGCACGAAAGAATTTGTGATGTCAGGCATACGCAAGCAGCCCGTCACGGGGTTGGCACGCGTTGTCGTGCGCGGCATTGATGGTGACGAACAGGCCGACCCCAGTGTCCACGGCGGTCTCGACAAAGCCGTCTATTTGTATCCATACGAGCACTATGCCTACTGGCAGCAGCAACGACAGCAAGCCATAGGTAATCAGCCGCCAATGACACCCGGCATGCTCGGAGAAAATTTGACGACCGAAGGATTGCTGGAAACCGATTTGTGGGTGGGCGACCGCTTGCAGATCGCAGAGGTCTTGCTAGAAGTAACGGAGCCTCGTGAGCCTTGCTTCAAGTTCGCCGCGCGCATGGGCTACGCGCAGGCGGTCAGGCAGATGGTGACGTCTGGGTATTCAGGCGTCTACCTGAAGGTAATCACCACAGGCGATATCCAAGTGGGAGATGCGATCACGCTGATTCCTGGCGCGCGCGAAGTATCCATCGCATCCATCAACGATCGACATCAGAAGGCACGCCGGTCCTGAGCACACCACCCAGGATGCGCATACGCGTCGTCGAGCTCTCGCTGCGCGAACTGCTCCAGAGGTTATTCCATCCCGGCGGCCAAGAAAGAGCGCGTCCCGCATAAGGCGCAACGTTTGCACGCAGCGGAATCACGGGCAAATGTTCGGGTTGCGGGCCGTCCCATCCGAGCGAGTAGGCATAGTTCGGCAGCAGCGCATCGCACACCTCCGCAAACCAAGCTGCATGGTCTTCATCGCGCCCCAGTGCCTGTGCTAGCCCTTGCGGATCAAACTTTGCGAGCGCCGATACCAGCTCATGCGCGCCATCAGCAGGCGTGTCACCCCAGCCCATCACCGGATTCAGGTTGTAGTCCGCGCCCGAGCCGTACCAGCCCTCTCGCCAACTACG
>CAZXRS010000046.1:0-12266 GCA_964642635.1 uncultured Bifidobacterium sp.
CATCACGGGCAAAACACGACCCGACGAGGGCATTGTCTATTTCGGCAGCACAATTAATTTGTTGCGGCATACGGAGCCGGAAATCGCCGCCATGGGCATTGGCCGCAAATTCCAAAAGCCGACTGTTTTCGAAAAACTCAGCGTATTCGACAATCTCGAACTGGCGCTGAAGACGAAAAAAGATGTGCGCTCGTCCATGTTCTTCAAACTAGACTCCGCGCAGCGCGACCGGCTGGCTGAAGTGCTGCACACGATTCATCTTGCTGAACACGTGCATCGTATGGCGGGTGATCTGAGTCATGGACAAAAACAGTGGCTTGAGATCGGCATGTTGCTGATGCAGGAGCCGCGAGTGTTGCTGCTCGACGAGCCGGTAGCCGGCATGACGGACGATGAAACCGAGCGCACTGCGGAGCTGCTATTGCAACTCAAAGGCAAGCACTGCCTGATCGTCGTCGAGCACGATATGAAATTCATTGAGGCGATTTCTGACATCGTGACAGTGCTGTGCGACGGCTCAGTGTTAGCGCAGGGTCCGCTAGGGAAAGTGGCGTCGGACGAGCGTGTGATCGAAAGTTATCTGGGGCGTTAATGACGATGGCCATTCTGAATATCAACAAAGTGAATCAGTACTATGGCGGTTCGCATATTCTGCGCGACGTCAGTCTCAAGGCCGAATCTGGCAAGGTGACGGTGCTGCTGGGTCGCAATGGCGTTGGCAAGACCACGCTGCTGAAATCCTTAATGGGGCTCGTGCCCATACGTACCGGAACCATTGCTTTCAATGGCGCGCCGATTGAGACATCCACGCCCTATGAACGCGCGCGAACGGGTATCGGTTTCGTACCGCAGGGTCGCGAAATCTTTGCGCGCCTGACTGTTGAGGAAAATCTGCGCATGGGTCTGGCGACCAAGCCAGGTAGTACACCCGTGCCGAAGAACCTGTTCGAGATGTTCCCGATTCTTGACAGCATGCGCCACCGGCGTGGTGGCGACTTGTCCGGTGGGCAGCAACAGCAGCTGGCGATCGCGCGAGCCTTGGCCGCTGGCCCCAAGCTGCTGGTGCTCGATGAGCCAACCGAAGGTATACAACCTTCCATCATCAAAGACATCGGGCGCGTGATTAAGCTGATGGCGAAGCAGGAAAACATGGCCATCCTGCTGTGCGAGCAGTACTACGATTTCGCCGAAGAACTCGCAGACTACTACTACGTGCTAGATCGGGGCGCGGTAGTCGCTGAAGGCCCAGGCAGCGAAATGCAGCAAAAGAATGTCCGTCAGATGGTAGCGATCTAAAGCCGCATTCATGAAAAACACAACCCTCGCCTTCGCTTTCTTGGTGACACTCGTTGCGGGCGCTGCGCAGGCAATGCCCTTGCAACCTTTGGCGGATCGCCCCGGTCAGCGCGCTGTTCCCGGACTGCCCGGCAAGGTGTGGTACGTGCCTTCGACGCTGGAGACCATCAAGTGGGGCTATTTGCCCAACGCGACCGATGCTCCACTGCTGACCGTGCCCTCGGGCGCCACCGTGGTATTCGATACGCTCTCCCACGAAGGCTTGCTCGAAGATCAGGGCCGCGATGCCGAGAAATATTTCATGTCGAAAGGTGTGCCGGCCAACATGGTGTTGAAGGACGCGATCGCGATTACGCGTTCATCATTGCCCCATGACTTTGCGAAAGATGGTCCACACATCATCACCGGACCGGTAGCCGTCGAGGGCGCCGAGCCGGGCGACGTGTTGAAAGTCGAGGTGCTCTCCGTGACACCGCGTGTTCCGTACGGCGTGATCAGCAATCGTCATGGCAAGGGCTCCTTGCCCGGCGAGTTCCCCGAAGGGCCCAAGCCTGAAGCTGAGGCTAGTGCGGAACATCCGGAGCGCTTTCATAACGTGTCTGTCTTCACACCAATACGCAAAAACAAACGTGGCCACTGGGTCGGCGTAATGAACAATGCGCGCGGTGAGGACATCAGCTTTCCGACCGCGCCCTTCATGGGCGTGATGGGCGTGGCCGCAGCCACGGATGAATTAGTGCACTCGGTGCCGCCGGGTGTTTTTGGCGGCAACATGGATGTGAAAGATCTCGGCGCCGGCACGATCGTGTATTTGCCCGTGTTCGTGCGCGGCGCGAACTTCTACACAGGCGACCCGCACATGGTGCAGGCGAACGGTGAGGTCGCGCTGACGGCGTTGGAACATTCCATGCGCGCCACCTTCCGCCTTACGCTGCTCAAGCAAGGTGATACGCGTATACCGTCATCAAGCGGCACATTGTCTAAGCCTTTCGGCGAGACGCGAGATTTCTGGATTGCGATCGGACTGAATCCTGATCTTGATGAAGCGATGAAAGATGCCGTGCGTGAAGCCATGCGCTTTCTGCACGAGATGCTGGGTATGGAGCGCTCGGTGGCCTTGGCCTATATGTCGGCGGCGACGGATTTCAATGTGTCGCAAGTCGTCGATAGAACCAAGGGCATTCATGCGCTGATCCGCAAGCGCGATTTCGCCAGGCTACGCTCTGCCATCACGCGTAGGCCACGATAAGGGCTACACTTGGGCGCCATGTGTGCCAACTACACGCCCTCGAAACGCAGCGCCCTGCCCGCATCATTCGGTGTGGAGCCGCCTGCGGAAGACTGGAAAGAAGAAGCTTTTCCCGGCTACCTGGCGCCTATCGTGCGCATCGCTGAAGATGGCTCTGGCGACATGGAAAGCCTGAATGCCTGTTTCGGCTTGGTGCCAAGTTGGGCAGAACTGAAACTGTCTCGACACACCTATAACGCCCGCAGCGAGACGGTCGCGAGCAAGCCCTCATTTCGGCATGCGGTAGCGAAACGGCAGTGGTGCATCGTACCGGCCGAGTCTATTTTTGAACCGAACTACGAAAGCGGCCAGGCAGTGCGCTGGCGCATTGCGCGTGGAGATGGCGCGCCTCTGGGCATCGCAGGACTTTGGGAATGGCGCCCGAATGGCGGCCCCGGTGACCAGCCGCTCATGTCGTTCACGATGCTGACCATTAACGCGGATGATCATCCGCTGATGCGTCGCTTTCATCGTCCTGAAGACGAGAAGCGCATGGTGGTAGTGCTTGATGAATCGCAGTATCGGCCGTGGCTGGAAACCGGTATCGATGCGATGCCGAATTTTCTACTGCCTTATCCAGCAGAGCGTCTGGTGGCGGAGCCCGCGCCGCGCGCAGCCTCCGCCCGAAAATCTACTGTCAAGGCACCGAAAGTGGTGCCGCGCAGCTTGTTCGACTAATGCAGGCTTAGCAGCCGGAATCGTTCGTACTGCCGTCCGGCATAACGGTATTGCAGAGCTTGCCGCCTTCCAGCTTGGCGCCGTCGATTTTCGCGCCCTTCAGATTCGCACCTTTCAGGTTCGCGCCATCGAATACGGCATTCGATAGATCGGCGCCTTGCAGATTGGTCTCACGCAGGAATGCGTTCTGAAAATTTGCACCGACCAGTTTCGCTTCGGACAGATTGGCCTTCTTCAAGTTCGCGCTCTCGAAGTTGGTCGACAGCGTACGTTTTTCCATCGGACGCTGTGACAGGTCGGCCTTCGAAAGATTCGCGCCGATCAGACTCGCGTTCTGGAAATCCGCGCCGCGCAGATCCGCACCAGACAGCGCAGCATCGCTGAGGTCGCAGTATTTGCAGGCATTGGTAACGCGCAGGTTTTCGACTTTTGCCTGATCGGCGGCAACAGCGCTCAGCATGACGAGCGAGGTAGCGACGAGGGTGACCAGGCGGGTGGCTTTCTGGGATGTGGCTTGCAGTGACACGTTAGATTCTCCGGTAAGAGCGATGGAAGATTCAGTGGCGCTCACGCGCGCATCCGCATGATACTTGATGAGGGGACAACAGCGCTGAGTAGAGCTGCTGCCGGGCATGGTGACCACCCAGGCTGGGGGAGTTACGACACCGATGGTTTTTTAGCCCTTGCGCGGCGCTGGTTCAGCGAAGGGCTTACTTGCCAATGCAGAATTTACTGAAGATCACACCGAGCAGATCATCTGACGTGAACGCACCGGTGATGCTGTTTAGCTGTTCCTGAGCGAGCCGCAATTCTTCGGCGAACAGGTCAAGCGCGCTGTCATGCTGCGCGGCCAGCTGCGCTGCGATGGTCAGATGTTCGTGCGCGGCTTTCAATGCGATCAGATGCCGCTCGCGCGCAAGATAAATGGATTCACCAGTTTGCTGCCAGCCAGCGATGCGCAGCAAGGCCTGCCGCAGCAAATCTATGCCGGTTTTCTCGGAAGCCGACAGGTAGATATGCGTAGCGCCATCCAGCTGCTCGACGCCGGGCCGGTGCCCTGACAAATCAATCTTGTTCCAGATACGGATGAGCGGCACTTTTGCCGGCAACCGTGAAACAATATCTTCATCGCTGCGTGTCGGTCCGCGACTTGCGTCGAGCAGGTGCAGCACGACATCGGCACCATCAACCGCTGCCCAGGTGCGCGCGATACCGATGCGCTCCACTTCATCGCTGGCATCAGCGTCGTCACGTATACCGGCGGTGTCGATGATATTGATCGGTATACCTTCAACATGAATAGTCTCGGTGATCTTGTCGCGCGTCGTGCCGGCGATCGCGGTCACGATCGCGACATCTGCACCGGCCAGTGCATTGAGCAAGGAACTCTTGCCAACGTTCGGCTGACCTGCAAGTACCACGTTGAGCCCTGTGCGCAGCAGCGCGCCCTGCCCCGCTTGCGTAAGCACGTGTTCGAGCGAGTCTCGGATGGATTGCAGCTGTCCGCGCGCATTCGCTTTTTCGAGGAAATCGATTTCTTCTTCGGGAAAATCCAGGGTGGCTTCCACCAGCATACGCAGGTGAATCACCTTGTCGACCAGTTGCTGTATCGCCTGCGAGAACGTGCCTGAGAGTGATTGCGTGGCCAGCCTCGCTGCTGCTTCTGTAGAGGCTTCTATTAGATCTGCAACGGCTTCAGCCTGCGCCAGGTCGAGTTTGTCGTTCTGGAACGCACGAAAGGTGAACTCACCAGGGTTCGCCAAACGTAGTCCCATGTCTCTGCCGGCGTCGAGGCAGCGGTTCAGCAGCATCTGCATCACTACCGGGCCACCGTGTCCCTGCAGCTCCAGTACTTCCTCGCCGGTGTATGAGTGCGGTGCATTGAACCAGATCGCGAGACCTTGATCGATCGTGCTGCCATCGGCATCCACAAAATCGACGTAAGACGCATGACGTGCCGGTAGTTCACGCCCATCGAGTCGGCAGACCTGCATCGCCAGCGGCATCAGGTGCTTGCCGGAGACGCGCACGATGCCGATGCCGCCGCGGCCCGGAGCGGTCGCGATCGCGGCGATGGGAGAGGAATCAGAAATCATGAAGTAATTCTAGCTGCAATGAAAAAAGTCCGTCCCTTGCGGTGACGGACTTTTTGAGTGCTGGTGGACGTTGTTCTTAGACTTTCCCTTCTGTTGACTGCTTCGTGATCACCCACTGCTGAGCTATCGACAGCAGGTTGTTCACTACCCAGTACAGCACGAGGCCGGAAGGGAAGAAGAAGAACATGAATGAGAACACCAAGGGCATGAACATCATGACTTTCGCTTGCACCGGATCTGGCGGCGCCGGATTCAGTTTGGTTTGCACATACATCGACACCGCCATGATGATGGGCAAGAGACCAACGGGCATGTCCAAGCCGGGCAGCACACCGAACAAGGTGTCCGGTGCGGATAGGTCATGAATCCAACCCAGCCACGGTGCGTGACGCATCTCGACACTGGCCAGCAGCACCCAGTACAGCGCAATGAACACCGGAATCTGAACAACGATAGGCAGGCAGCCGCCGAGCGGATTGATCTTCTCGGTTTTATACAGCTCCATCATGGCCGCATTCATCTGCTGTGGATCGCCTTTATAGCGCTCCCGGATGGCCGTCATCTTAGGCGTGACCAGCTTCATCTTCGCCATGCTGCGATAGCTGGCGGCGGACAGCGGGAAGAACACCAGCTTGATCAGAATCGTCAGCACGATGATGGTCCAGCCCCAATTGCCGAGCAGCTTCTGGATTTGGGTCATCAGCCAGAAGATAGGCTTAGCGATGATGGTCAGCCAGCCATAGTCTTTTACCAGGTCGAAGTCCGTCGCAAATTTTTCTAGCTTCAGGGATTCTTGCGGACCCGCGTACATCTTGCCCTCTTGCGATGCCGTAGCACCGGCAGCGACCTGACCGACCGGCATGATCGCACCGACTGCGTACAGATTAGCGCCGATTTTGCGCGTGAACAGCTCATGCTCGCCTTTTGACAGTGGCGCGAAGGCAGACACGAAGTAGTGCTGCACCATCGCAACCCAGCCATCGGTCGTGTGCGCCGCCGCCGGGTTCTTGCCCTTGTCGATGTCTTCGAAGCTCACCTTGTGGTACTTGTCGGTTTCCGTGTACGTCGCCGGCCCGGTGAAGGTGCTGTAAAAGCGAGAAGACCCGTCGAGCTTGGTGTCATCACGTACTAGCTGCACATACACCGATGGCATAATCGCCGCCGCACTGTTATTGACGATGTCATGCCGAACGCCAATTTCGTATTCGCCGCGTTTGAACGTATAGGTCTTCGTGAGCTTCACGCCTTCCTGTTCAGCATCGAGTACGACGTTGACCGTGTCACTGGAATCTGTATTGCGAGTGCCGGACCGTGCGCTGAATTGTGAGCGATGATTTGGCAGGTTGCCACCGATCAGTCCGCTCTGCCCGACATAAGTGTGCGTTGCGCTCTTCTCGAGCAGCACGACGGGGTTGCCGTTGTTGTCCTGATGCTTCAGCAATTCCACGCGAGTGATTTCGCCGCCGAGCGTATTCACGTCAACCTTCAGCAGATCGGTGGTCACCGTGACGGTTTCACCATTCGCCGCCGCCGGCGCTTCTGAAGGTAGCTGAGCTGTTGCTGCCGGTGCCGGCGCAGGGCTTGCCTGCGGCAGAGACGGATCAGTTTTCGGTGCTTCTGTAGATTGCGGTGTCGTTGGCGACAACAGTGAAGGCTCACCGTTATAACGATTCCAGTTCTCCCACAACATCATCAGGGACAGCGAGAACACCACCAGCAATACTGTACGTTTGATATCCATAAGGTCAGCGAGTGTAAGTCAATTTAGTGACGCGTCTGTGTCATCGGGGAAGATGCAGCACAGTTATCGTGGGCAGGAGGCACGGGGTCAACACCGCCGGCGTTCCAGGGATGGCATTTGCAAAGACGTCGTCCGGCGAGCAGGCTGCCTCGTAGCGCACCGTGAGTGATGAGCGCTTCGCGCGCGTAATCAGAGCAGCTCGGATAAAAGCGGCAGTTCTGCCCGAGAAAAGGGCTGATGCCGAGTTTGTAGCCTTTGAGCAGGAGCAGCAGCAGGTTTTTCATTGCGGATGCGCAAGTTGAGACTGCAACAGGCGTGTCAGCTCGGCCATCAGTGTTTTCTTCAGTAGCCGCGACGAGGCGCTTTGCTCGCGACTGGTTAAGGGCTTGTTCAGGCGAATGATGCAGTCGACGGCTTTCAGGCCGGTCTTACGGAAGATCTCGCGGCTGAGCCGCTTGGCCAGATTGCGCGTCACTGCACGCGGCGCGAAGCGCTTCGCGATGACCACACCTAAGCGTGCATGGCCAAGCTCATTAGGGCGAACGTAGAGCACGAAATTTTCGGTCCGAAACATGGGCCGCAAACGAAAAACGGATGAAAACTCATCCGTTCTTACGATGCGTCGGTGCCTGCCGTAGTCTTCCGGTGACCCGGACATTCGACTAGGCAGCGGTTCGCAGAGGCGACTCAGACAGCGAGGCGCTTGCGGCCTTTGGCGCGGCGGGCATTCAGCACGGCACGACCCGAACGGGTGGCCATGCGTGCGCGGAAACCGTGGGTGCGCTTGCGGCGAACGACGGAAGGCTGATAAGTACGTTTCATTTCGGGCTCGCTAAGTTATGTACAGCGGAAATCGGTAAAAAACCAGGACTGGCCCGGCAGATAAATCAGTCGGATGCGTCGCCATGCAGACCATTGCCAGCGCGCAGCGCAGTGAACCCTGAATTAGACAGTAGTTTCTGTATATCTGTCAATCACTTAGACCTGAACCGATGGGGCGAGTGGCATTTGATGGTCGAAATGGAAAGTTATCGGGTCAATGGCTGGCGGTATTTGGGCGCTGTTCGAATGCCCGGCGTTCCTGCGTGAAAAGGTGGTTTTCGAGCGATGAAATAAGCTGCTGGCCTGTGGATAACTTCCCCCGTGAGCGGTAAAATAGGGGTCGCTCCGGCAAGTGCAGGACAGTTCCCGCCTCGCCCCACAGAACACAGAAAAACCCGAAGCGCGCGCCCTTTCGCCGCTTCTTATTGAGCATCGCATGGAAGAATTCTGGCAGACCTGCGCGACGCGGCTGCAACAGGAACTGACGCCCCAGCAGTTCAGTGCCTGGATCAAGCCGCTCGCACCGCTCGACTATGAGGAAGGCCGCCTCCGCATTGCTGCGCCCAATCGCTTTAAGCTGGATTGGGTGAAAACCCAGTTCGCGGCGCGTATCACCAGCATCGCGGCGGAGTTCTGGCAGTCGCCGGTGGATGTGCAATTCGTGCTCGACCCGAAGCTGGCGGGCGCCAAGCGCCCGGCCGCCAGCACCCATGCACCCAATGCCTCGCCCACCGAGCCGACCGAGGTAACCGTCGAACGGGCCGGGCAGGCTGAGGAAACCAGCCTGCGTCGCGACCAGAGCAAAATTAATTCGGCACTGACCTTCGACAGCTTCGTGACCGGCAAGGCGAATCAGTTAGCGCGTGCAGCAGCGATTCAGGTCGCGAGCAATCCCGGCAGTTCGTATAACCCATTGTTCTTGTATGGCGGCGTTGGTCTGGGAAAGACCCACCTGATTCACGCGATCGGCAATCAGGTCATGGCCGACAATCCGAATGTGCGCATTCGTTATATCCACGCCGAACAGTACGTACGCGATGTCGTCACTGCCTATCAGCGCAAGGGCTTCGATGATTTCAAGCGCTACTACCACTCGCTGGATTTGCTGCTGATCGACGATATCCAATTCTTCGGTGGCAAGAACCGCACGCAGGAAGAGTTCTTCTATGCCTTCGAGGCACTGATCGCCGCGAAGAAGCAGATCATCATCACCAGTGATACGTACCCGAAAGAGATCTCCGGCATGGATGACCGGTTGATCTCGCGCTTCGACTCCGGCCTGACAGTCGCGGTTGAGCCGCCGGAGTTGGAAATGCGTGTCGCGATCTTGCTGAAGAAGGCGCAGCAGGAAGGTGTGAAGCTAAATGACGATGTCGCGTTCTTTGTCGCCAAGCACCTGCGCTCGAACGTGCGCGAGCTCGAAGGCGCATTGCGCAAGATCCTCGCGTATTCACAGTTCCACGGCAAAGACATCACGATCGATATCGTGAAAGAAGCGCTGAAGGATTTGCTATCGGTGCAGAACCGACAGATCTCTGTGGAAAATATTCAAAAAACGGTGGCCGACTTCTTCAACATGAAAGTCGCCGACATGTACTCGAAAAAGCGACCGGCGAACATCGCGCGTCCGCGTCAGATCGCTATGTATCTCGCGAAAGAGCTGACGCAGAAAAGCCTGCCCGAGATCGGTGAGCTCTTCGGCGGACGTGATCACACGACGGTGCTGCATGCCGTGCGCAAGATCGCGGCCGATCGCAGCAAAAATCCTGAGATCAACCACGAGCTGCACGTACTTGAGCAGACCCTCAAGGGCTGACAAAGACATTGATGAGTTCAATGAGTATTAACAAACAAAGCGTTTCTTGCGAAAGGAAATCACCATGCAACTGGTAAAAACCCACCGTGACGCGCTGCTGCGACCGCTGCAGATCGTGAGCGGTATTGTCGAGCGTCGGCACACGCTGCCGATTCTGGCCAATATCCTCATCCGCAAGGACGGCGACAACGTGACCCTGCTGTCGACCGACATCGAAGTGCAGATCAGCACGCATGCTGCTATCGGCTCGGGCAAGGAGTCGGCGGCGACCACGGTGGCAGCGCGCAAGCTGCTCGACATCTTGCGTGCGCTACCGGATTCGGAAGTGTCGCTGTCGCTGACTAACAAGCGGATGACCATCCAGTGCGGCAAGTCACGATTTGCGTTGCAGACGCTGGCGGCTGAAGAGTTCCCTACGGTCGCGCAGGCTGAGCAGTACGGTGCGCAGTTCAGCCTGCCGCAGAAGACCCTCAAGCATCTGCTGAACATGGTGCATTTCTCGATGGCCCAGCAGGACATCCGTTATTACCTGAACGGTTTGTTGCTGGTGGTTGAGGGCAAGAACGTCATCGCCGTGGCCACCGATGGACACCGACTGGCGTTCAGCCAGATCGTGACCGATCAGGAATTCGCGCGACATGAGGTGATCATCCCGCGCAAGACGATTCTTGAGCTGCAGCGTCTGCTGGAAGAGACCGATGATCCAGTGAATCTTGCGATCGCGACCAATCAGGTGAAATTCAACTTCTCCGATATCGAACTGGTATCGAAGCTTGTCGAAGGCAAATTCCCTGATTACACGCGCGTGATCCCGAAGGCCTACAAGAACAACTTCACGCTCGGCCGCGAAGTCTTGCTACGTTCGCTGCAGCGGGCAGCGATCATGACGTCGGACAAATTCAAAGGCGTGCGCTGCCTGATCGAACCGGGCAGCCTGAAGGTCAGCTCTACCAATGCGGATCAGGAAGAAGCTGTCGAAGAACTTGAGATCGACTATGGCGGTGATGCCGTAGATATAGGCTTTAACGTCACCTATCTGCTGGACGTGCTGAATAACCTGAAATGTGACAACGTCAGTATTTCGCTCGGCGACGCCAATTCGTCGGCGCTAATCACCATTCCTGACGACGCCAACTTCAAGTATGTGGTGATGCCGATGCGCATTTAAAACTTGTGCATCGCAGCCAGCAAAGGGGCCGAACGGCCCCTTCGTGCCATTTTTTGTAATTGAGTAGTCAACGCAATTAGCTCAACTAGGACAGATATGTCAGCCACCCCCTCCGAAAACGCCAACGCATCAAGCCAGTATGGCGCGTCATCGATCCAGATTCTCGAGGGACTGGAAGCAGTGCGCAAGCGACCCGGTATGTATATCGGTGATACCTCGGACGGCACCGGCCTGCACCACTTGGTGTTCGAGGTGTTGGACAACTCTATCGACGAGGCGCTAGCGGGTCATTGCAGTGAAATCCACGTGACGATCCATGCGGACAACTCGATATCCATTACCGATAACGGCCGCGGGATTCCTACCGGCATCAAGTGGGATGACAAGCACGAGCCCAAGCGAAGCGCTGCCGAGATCGTGATGACAGAGCTGCATGCGGGCGGAAAATTTGACCAGAATGCGTACAAGGTATCCGGCGGTCTGCACGGTGTGGGCGTATCTTGCGTGAACGCGCTGTCGAAGAAGCTTACGCTGACCATTCGCCGTGACGGCAAAAAGCATTACATGGAATTCGCGCGCGGCGTGGTGCAGAACCGTGAACTCGACACACAGCAAGGCGTGGAAGTGTCGCCGATCAAAGTGATCGGTGATACCGACAAGCGTGGCACCGAAGTTCATTTCTGGGCAGACGAAGAGATCTTCACGCATGTCGAATTCCACTACGACATTCTTGCCAAGCGCATTCGTGAGCTTTCTTTCCTGAATAACGGCGTACACATCAAACTGACAGACCAGCGCTCGGGCAAGGAGGAAGATTTCGCCTTCGAAGGTGGTACTCGCGGTTTCGTGGAATACATCAACAAGAACAAGAACGTACTGCATCCGACCGTGTTTCAGGCCACCGGCGAGCGCCAGTCGGACAACGACACGACGATTTCGGTCGATGTATCGATGCAGTGGAATGACGCATTCAATGAGCAGGTACTGTGCTTCACCAACAATATTCCGCAGCGCGATGGCGGTACTCACCTGACGGGCTTGCGCGCAGCCATGACGCGCGTGATCAACAAATATATTGAAGAGCACGAATTCGCGAAAAAAGCGAAGGTTGAAATCTCCGGTGACGACATGCGTGAGGGACTGACCTGCGTGTTGTCGGTTAAGGTGCCGGAGCCGAAGTTCAGCTCACAGACTAAAGACAAGCTGGTGTCGTCTGAAGTACGCGGGCCGGTCGAGGAAGTCGTCGCTAAGACGCTGACCGACTACCTGATGGAAAAGCCGAATGATGCAAAGATCATCTGCGGCAAGATCGTCGAAGCTGCGCGTGCGCGTGAGGCAGCGCGCAAGGCGCGCGAGCTTAC
>CAZXRS010000047.1:0-12046 GCA_964642635.1 uncultured Bifidobacterium sp.
TTGTACTCGACGTGCTTGCGAGCCTTGGGATCAAACTTCATGATCGCCATTTTCTCGGGCATCGTGCGCTTGTTTTTGGTGGTCGTGTAGAAGTGACCGGTACCTGCGGTCGACTCCAGTTTGATCTTTTCGCGGCCTTTGCTGGTTGCCATGATGTCTTTTTCCTATTTCTGAATTCGTTTAAGGCTTTGCGCCGCGTGCGCGCATGTCGGCGAGCACGGCGTCGATGCCGAGTTTGTCAATAATGCGGATGCCGGCGCCTGAAACGCGCAGACGAACCCAGCGGTTTTCCGACTCAACCCAGAAACGACGGTTCTGCAGGTTGGGCAGGAAGCGGCGCTTGGTTTTGTTATTTGCGTGGGAAACATTGTTGCCGCTCATCGGCTTCTTCCCGGTTACTTCGCATTCACGTGCCACAGCAGACTCCTTGAAAAATTCCGGATATTTGGAAAGAAAGCGAGTATACCGAAAAATCCACGCAGATTCAATGACTTGCAGAAAAAAAGTGTGTCGAGCTATTTGGCATAAAATTTAACAATTGCGCTTGGGTTTGCAGGACTTTATGCCTTTCAGCACAGCCCATGCTCCCGAAATGACCAGATTTCTTGAGGCGTCACGATCAAGTGGTCGAGCAGACTGACCTCGATGCCGCCCATGACTTGTTTTAGCTTGCGGGTGAGTGCCTTGTCCATTTCGCTGGGTTCGGGCGAGCCCCCCGGATGATTGTGCGCGAAGACGACCGCAGCCGCATTGTGTTTCAGTGCCAGTCTTGCCACTTCTCGTGGGTAGACGCTGACCCGGCCGAGCGTGCCGGTGGCCAGTTCTTCCACGGCGATCAGCCGGTGTCGCATGTCGGTAAATAAACCCAGAAAGCACTCGGTCTGTAGGCCAACAAAGCGGTGCTGAAGATATACCGTCACCGCTCTGGGTGAATCCAGTATCGTCTCTTGGCAGGCAAGCTGCTGCAGCGCTCGCCGCTGCAGTTCGGTCACTGCCAGAATTTCGGCGCGCTTGGCCGGACCCAGTCCGCGAATCGAGCGCAGATCTTCCGGTGCAGCAGTCAGCAGCCCGGCCACTGAGCCGAACTGGGTGAGCAGCGCCTGACCGAGTTCGATTGCGCTAGTGCCTCCAGTGCCAGTTCTCAGCACGATGGCAAGCAGTTCCGCATCGGTAAGCGATGCTGCACCCTTGGACAACAAGCGCTCACGCGGACGTAGGTCGGAAGGAAGGTCGGTGATGCGCATGGGCAGGCTCCGGTGATGGCGGGAACGGGCCAATGTAGCGTTGGACGACCAAGATTTGCGGCAACTGGCGCTGGCGCCTGGCTTACAATAGGGCGCCTGATCAAAGCCAGCCGATTTATGTCGAATTCGCCACAATCTGTCGTTTCCGAGGGAGCATTTCTGACTCTGCACTACCGGCTGTCGTCGCCGGACGGACGTGACATCGTGACGACCTTCGATGACTCGCCGGCCACACTTCAGCTTGGCGCCGGCCAGCTTGCGCCATCGCTTGAAGCGAGACTGATGGGGTTGCCCGAGGGCACGCACCAGATCTTCGAACTGCCGCCGGGCGAGGCCTTCGGACCGCGAAATCCGGAACTGCTGCAACGCGTATCACTGGAGACGCTGCGCAAACATTCCAGCGACGATGAAGACTATACGGTGGGCGATCTGGTGGATTTCGCAGCACCGGGCGGAGGGCGCTTTGCCGGCGTGCTACTTGACATGGGCGATGACGACGCACTGTTCGACTTCAACCACCCTCTCGCGGGTCAGCCGGTGAAGTTCGAGGTTCAGATTATCGGCATTCTGTAAGGGAACGGATCGTGGACGCAAATATGGAGATTCTGCTCGCACAACCGCGCGGATTCTGCGCAGGCGTCGATCGCGCTATCGAGATCGTCGAACGTGCGCTCGCGCAGTTCGGTGCGCCGGTCTATGTGAGGCACGAAATCGTGCACAACAAATATGTCGTTGAAGATTTGCGCGGTAAAGGCGCGATCTTCATCGAAGACTTGAACGAGGTGCCTTCCGGCAGCCATCTGGTGTTCTCCGCACATGGTGTGTCGCGCGCAGTCAAGGCAGAGGCAGAGGCACGCGGTCTGAAAGTGTTTGATGCCACCTGTCCACTGGTGACTAAGGTGCATGTCGAGGTCGGCAAGATGCGCGATGAAGACCGAGAGATCATCATGATCGGTCATCAGGGGCATCCGGAGGTCGAGGGCACGATGGGACAGACCGATGGCGGTATGTACCTTGTTGAAACTATCGAGGATGTTGAAGCGCTCCAGGTGAATGATCCCAATCGGGTTGCATTCGTCTCTCAGACAACGCTATCCGTTGATGACACGGCCGAGATCATTGCGGCACTCAAGCGCCGGTTCCCCCATATCGCCGAACCGAAAAAAGGTGATATCTGTTACGCGACAACGAATCGCCAGCACGCGGTGAAGTTTATGGCGCCGCAGGTACAAGTAGTGATTGTTGTCGGCAGCCCAAGCAGCTCGAATTCAAATCGCTTGCGTGAAGTCGCGGAGAAAAATGGTGGCGAAGCCTACATGGTCGATAACGCCTCGCAAATCGACCCGGCATGGATAAAAGGTAAATCTCGCATCGGCGTCACAGCCGGCGCGTCAGCGCCTGAAGTACTGGTGCAGCAAGTGGTCGCCCGGCTGAAGCAACTCGGCGCAGCGTCAGTGCGTGAACTCGATGGCGTCGAGGAGCATGTGACCTTCCCGCTGCCGAAAGGACTGTCGGGCCGCCCGGCCGACGCCTGAGCGCGATGGATATTCTTGTCCAGCAACTGATCAATGGCCTGGTACTGGGCAGTATGTATGCATTGGTTGCGCTTGGTTACACGATGGTCTACGGTGTGCTGAACCTGATTAACTTCGCGCATGGCGACGTGCTGATGATCGGCGCGATGACGGGCTGGACACTGCTGCAGTGTTTACAAAAATTCGCACCCCAGCTACCGGGTATCGTACAGCTGGCTGTTGCGATACTGGGTGCCATACCAGTGTGTGTCATCGTCAGTATCCTCATCGAGCGCATTGCCTACCGGCGCTTGCGTAACGCGCCGCGACTGGCGCCGCTGATTACCGCCATCGGTGTGTCTATCCTTCTTCAGACTTTTGCGATGATGATCTGGGGGCGTGATCCGCTGCCATTTCCTCAGGTGTTGCCACCCGAGCCCTTGCATATAGCCGGCGGACTGATTACACCGACACAGATACTTCTTCTTTTGCTTGCCACGTTAGCGATGATCGCGTTGACCTTTTTGGTGGAACGCACGCGTCTGGGACGCGCGATGCGCGCCGTATCGGAAAACCCGCGCGTGGCTGCGCTGATGGGGGTGGATGCTAATCGCGTCATCGTAGTGACTTTCGCAATCGGCGCGGCGCTGGCCGCTGTAGCCGGCGTGATGTGGGCAGCCAACTATGCATCGGCACAGTTTGCGATGGGCTTCGCGCCAGGCCTCAAGGCCTTTTCGGCAGCGGTGTTGGGCGGTATCGGAAATATCTACGGCGCGATGCTGGGTGGAATATTGCTGGGGCTGATTGAAAGTCTGGGCGCGGGATATATAGGCGACATCACCGCTGGCGTGCTCGGCAGCCATTATCAGGATATTTTTGCTTTCATCGTGTTGATTCTGGTGCTGACCTTGCGGCCATCGGGTCTGATGGGCGAGCGCGTCGCGGATCGTTCATGAGCACGATGGCATCATCTTCGCGCCTGAAACTGGCGCTGTTGATCACGATGGTGCTGGCCTTTCCATTCATCGCCGCGCCTTTCGGTAATGCCTGGGTGCGTATCGCCGACGTTGCGCTGCTGTACATCATGCTGGCGCTGGGATTGAACGTGGTGGTTGGATTCGCCGGCTTGCTCGACCTCGGCTACATCGCGTTCTTTGCGATTGGCGCTTATCTTGCAGGCCTGCTCGCATCGCCACAATTCGCGGCCGTCATTGAATCGCTGCAGATGGAATATCCGGTGGCAGGCGAATGGTTGCTGCATGTCGTGGGACCGGCGGTGGCGACGAATGGTATTCATCTGTCCGTCTGGCTGATCGTGCCGCTAGCCGCGTTGACGGCGGGTATCGCTGGCGCCTTGCTCGGCGCACCGACGCTCAAGCTGCGCGGTGATTATCTGGCGATCGTCACACTTGGTTTCGGCGAGATCATTCGCATCTTCATGAATAACCTGAACGGTCCGGTCAACATCACCAACGGGCCGCAAGGTATCAACTTGATCGATCCCATCCGTTTGGGTGGCATATCGCTGGCGGGTGAGGCAGGTACGCTGAAGCTCGGTAGCTTCGCGATGCCTTCGGTGAATGCTTACTATTTCCTGTTCCTACTGCTGTGTGTCGTGACAATTTTCATCTCGACCAGGCTGCAGCATTCGCGCTTGGGTCGTGCATGGATAGCGATCCGTGAAGATGAAATTGCGGCGAAGGCAATGGGTATCAACGTACGCAATGTAAAGCTGCTCGCATTTGCCATGGGTGCGAGCTTCGGCGGCGTGGCTGGTGCGATGTTTGGTGCGTTTCAGGGATTTATCTCCCCGGAGTCTTTTACATTGACGGATTCGATCGCGATACTCGCGATGGTCGTACTGGGTGGTATCGGACACATTCCCGGCGTAGTACTCGGTGCGGTGCTGTTGGCGGCATTGCCAGAGATTCTGCGTCACACGGTCGAGCCGGTGCAGATGGCGTTGCTCGGTAAGGTCTGGATTGAGGCCGAGGTCTTGCGCCAGTTGCTATACGGTCTGGCGCTGGTGCTGATCATGCTCTCCCGTCCCGCAGGGCTGTGGCCGTCACCGCGCAAGGAGGATCGCATGCTTGCGTCATCAGGTGGAGCTGCAGCATGAGTAGCACAATGCTGTCAGTACAGGGGGCGAGCAAGCATTTCGGTGGATTGCAGGCGCTGGCTGATGTTGGCTTCTCAGTTGAACAAGGTCATATTCACGGTCTGATCGGGCCGAATGGTGCCGGGAAGACGACCTGCTTCAATGTGATCACTGGCCTGTATCAGCCTGATGGCGGTAGCTTCTTCCTTGACGGTAAAGCGTACTCGCCGAGTGCACCTCATCGCGTCGCGCAGGCAGGCATCGCTCGAACGTTCCAAAATATTCGTCTGTTTGGCGAGATGAGTGCACTGGAGAACGTGATGGTAGGCCGGCATGTACGCACGAGTCAGGGCGTGCTCGGCGCAGTCATGCGGCATCGCGCCGCGCGCGACGAAGAGCACGAGATCGAGCAAAGAGCGATGCAGCTACTGGATTTCGTCGGTGTAGCCCATCTTGCGCAGCGTACTGCGCGCCACCTGTCGTATGGCGATCAGCGTCGTGTTGAAATCGCGCGCGCACTGGCAACAGACCCCTTGCTGCTGGCGCTCGACGAACCAGCCGCTGGCATGAATGCAAGCGAAAAAGAAAATTTACGTGCGCTGTTGCAGCAGATACGCGAGGCAGGCACCACTATCCTGCTCATTGAGCATGATGTGAAGTTGGTGATGGGATTGTGCGATCGAATCACCGTGCTCGACTATGGCAAAGTGATTGCGGACGGCAGTGCTGCTGAAGTACAGAAGAATCCTGCTGTGATCGCCGCTTATCTGGGCGGGGAGCTTGTATGAACAAGCTGCTCGAGGTGCGTGACGTATCGGTATCGTTCGGCGGTATCGAGGCCGTACGTGATATCTCTTTCGATGTGGAGGCTGGCGAACTGGTCACGCTGATCGGCGCAAACGGTGCCGGTAAGACGACGACGCTCAAGGCGATTACGCGCACTTTGCCACCCTCTAGTTTTACCGGCGATATCCGTTTCGATGGCGACGCCATCGATGAGTTACCGGCGTACCGCTTGCCTGCACGCGGACTCGCCATGGTGCCCGAAGGTCGCGGTGTGTTCACTCGCATGAGCATTCGTGAAAATCTACTGATGGGCGCTTACGGGCGTGTTGATCTTGACGGTATTGAGGCCGATATCGATCACTGGTACTTGACCTTTCCCCGTCTGAAAGAGCGCGATGCTCAGCTTGCCGGCACCTTGTCTGGCGGCGAACAGCAGATGCTAGCGATGGCGCGCGCACTGATGAGCCGGCCCAGATTATTGTTGCTAGATGAACCGTCGATGGGACTGGCACCTATCATGGTTGAGCGTATCTTCGAGGTGGTACGCGCCGTCGCGCGGCAGGGGGTCACTATCCTTCTGATTGAGCAAAACGTCAGACAGGCGCTGGCGATTGCCACGCGGGGTTATGTCATGGAAAGTGGCCGCATCGTGTTGCACGATACCGCCGCCAGTCTGCTACAGAATCCTAGGGTGATGGAGGCTTACCTTGGGGGATAGTGCGCGAGCCTAAGGTATTTTTATTGCCGTCGTTTGGTACGAACGCTTCGTAGTGCCCTGCTCCGTCCAGAATACCGGCGATGCGTCCGCCTTCACCCATCACCCGGATTGCCGGATTGCCATCCAGATCAGCGGTCACAAACCTGAATCGTAAATACGCTTCTTTGCGGTCACCAAAATAGTCCCAATTGATCTGGCTGATCAGTCTTCGGGTCAGAGATTCATCTGAATGCAGCGCGGAGCTGGTTTTTTCTTTGCCGCCACTCCATTCGGCGACCTGCTGTTTGTAGTTTCTTGCCTGCTGAACATGGTCGCTGCCATAGTCACCCGTCACATGTTGAAGTATTGAAATAATCAGGCAGTTATTGTGGTCGCCATTGTTGGGCGCGATCCAGAAGCCATGGTTTTTCAGCCAACCCTTGAGTTGGGCGATGATCCCACGTTGCGCCGCAAACTCATCATTCGGAATCGATGGTCTTATCGTATGTTTGGCGGCCTCACTGTCATCAAGGCTGGCCTGAAGGCCAAGTGCCAGTGCCTCGTCGTTGGCCTCCTGAATCAGGGCAGTATCCCCGGTTTCGCGTGCGAAACGCTGTTTTGCAGTTAGCCCATCATCGTGGCAGACGCTGGCGTTAATCGCTGCCTTCATTGCCTCCTCATTAGCACGCTCGATCTCGTCTGCACTGTTGTTGGTGCTCAGGTTCTGCTGGGCAGGGTGCAAGAATGAGGGGGTATCGTTGGTAGGTTTGCCGCCGATTCTGTGGGACATGGGATACTCCTGGTCGCAGTGTTTGCTGAGGTAGGTATCCATGGGAAACATGCGGTTCCCTGCGTGTACGAGTGGCATAATGCATATCTATCGCCACTTACGCGGTACTTTGATGAAACTGTATAGCTACTTCCGCAGCTCTGCGTCCTATCGGGTACGGATTGCACTCAATCTGAAAGGCTTGCCTCATCAGATCGTGCCTGTGCATCTCGTGAGAGATGGGGGGGAACAGCTGAGGCCGCAATATCGAAAGTTGCATCCGGATGCGCTGGTGCCATCGCTGCAACTCGATAGCGGCGACGTACTCACGCAGTCGCTCGCAATGATCGAGTATCTCGAAGAGACCTATCCAACGCCTCCGCTATTACCAACGCAAGCGCTGGATCGTGCATGGGTGCGCAGTATCGCGCTTGCGATTGCCTGTGACATCCATCCCATCGATAACCTGCGCGTATTACGCTACTTGGTGAGAGAGATGAAGGTGTCCGAAGCGGATAAGGATCGCTGGTACCGGCACTGGGTAGAGCAAGGGTTGGCCAGCGTAGAGAAGATGCTGGCCAGTGATGCTCGCACCGGGCGTTTCTGTTTTGGAGATGTTCCCGGCCTTGCCGATTGCCTGCTCGTTCCGCAAGTATTTAATGCGCAGCGCATGAACTGCGATCTGTCGGATATGCCGACCATTCTGCGCATCAATGACGCCTGCCTTGCGTTACCGGCATTCGATGCTGCGTCGCCCGCAAGGCAGATCGACGCCGAGTGATCCGGCGCCTGACTCGACATCATCAGTTTTTTCGATAGCGTATGACCTTCTGATGTTGCTCGCCAAGTCCCGCGATCCCCAAATGCATCTCATCGCCAGCTGCGAGAAATTGCGGCGGCTTCATCCCCATGCCGACACCCGGCGGAGTACCGGTAGCGATGACATCGCCCGGCATCAACGTCATGAAACGACTCACGTAGCTGATAATTTTTGCGACCGAAAAGATCATGGTTTTTGTATTGCCGGTCTGGCGTCGCTTGCCATTCACGTCTAGCCACATATCGAGTCGCTGCGGGTTCGGTACTTCATCCCGCGTCACTAGCCAAGGACCCACCGGGCCGAAGGTATCGCACCCCTTGCCCTTGTCCCAGGTGCCGCCACGTTCTGCCTGAAAGGCGCGCTCCGATACATCGTTGACGATACAGTAGCCGGCCACGTGCGACAGTGCGGCACGCTCGCTCACATACTGCGCCTTGGTGCCGATCACCACACCAAGCTCGATTTCCCAGTCAGCTTTGGTGACTTCTTTAGGTAGCATCACCTCATCATTCGGCCCGTTCAGACAAGTGATGGCCTTCATGAATATGATAGGTTCTTTGGGTATGGGTAGCCCCGATTCGGCAGCATGATCGGCATAGTTGAGACCAATCGCGACGATCTTGCCGATGCCTGACACTGGCACGCCATAACGCGGCGTGCCACGTACCAGCGGCAAACTCGCGGGCTTGATGCGCGACAGTCGCGCTAATGCCTTATCTGACAACTGTGCCGGATCGACGTCATCAATCACAGAGGACAGATCGCGAAGCTTTCCATCGCCATCGATCATGCCCGGCTTCTCGCGACCGAGGCGGCCGTAACGTACCAGTTTCATTTTTATGCTCCCATGGTTGAGGATGTTGTGGTGTGAGATTATGCCCGTGCGCTGGGCCAACGAATATTTTTCAGCGATTGTCGTGCGACGGCTGTGCTATGTTCCCCGCCTGTCGTATGACGAATCATTGAATCCACAAAGAGGGGGCAATATGTTGAAAAAATCCCGCGCCATTCTGTCCGCACTGTCCATCGCATCGGTGCTGGCGGTATCGCCCACGCATTCTGCGCCGAGTGAGACCGACTTTCTGATTGTTCCACCTGAAAAAATGGTGTGGAAAGACGCTGGAGGTGGGGCGAAGATCGCTGTCGTCTATGGTGATCTGACCAAGCCTGGCATGTATGTGATCCGTGCTTACTTCCCTCCCGGTGTGATGAGCGCGCCGCATTTCCATGGGGAAGACCGTCACGTGATCGTGGTTCAGGGCACCTGGAATGCCGGTATGGATGACAGCTGGGATCCGCAGTCGACTACACCTCTGAAGACCGGCAGCTATATGTTCCACAAAGCGGGTGCAGTGCACTTCGATGGCTCCGCCGGCGAGGAGGGCGCTGTGGTGCAGATTGTCGGCATGGGCCCGAGCAAGACCACCTTCCTGTTCCCGAAAGAAGGGAATTTCGGCAAACCGCACAAACTGAACTGATGAAAAAAATCCTGATCCTGATGGCGGCACTCACCAGCCTGCCTGGCCATGCGGCGTGGGTGTCCTATCAGCAAAGTGCTGATAGTGATGATTTTTATAATGACAAGTTAATCAGCCGCGAAGGCTCACAGGTGAAGCTGTGGACGCTGACGAGCTTTGCAAAACCGATAACCACTTTGGAAGGTAAGGACTATCAGTCTGAAAAGATGCTGACCACGATCGATTGCGCCACCAGGAAAATGGGCGTCGAGCAGGTCATCAGACTTACGGATCGCCAGTCTCAGGGCGATGTGGTTAGCGTCATGGAATCTCCGCTACGGATGGTCGCCGTGAAGGCAGGTAGTGTCGACGAGATACTGATGGGGCGCGTTTGCCGATAGCATTGATTATGTACTCGCATTTCGCTCGCAGAGAACGCCTCGCAGGCCACGCCCTGTATCAGGAAAAACGTCGAGGGCGAGATCGGGTGTGCGTGCATACTGACTGAACGCTCACTTCAGTACCCTGAAGAGATTATTACTATCGTCCGTCCATACGGTCAGACCGGGAATGATAGGTGGCTTCATCGCGACTTCGGCAATCGCAGGTCGCATCAGCGTTTTCTCACTCGCGGCCACTAATACCCAATCGGTTTTCAATAAAGGTGGCTTAGCATTAGCATCGGCGACCAGCGCGGCATGCATGCCTTGATCTTCGGCGAGTTTTTCGACGACCGGCGCGAGTGATAAAAATCGATTCGATACATGAAACGCAAGCACACCATCAGGCTTCATGTGTTTGCGGTATACAGCCATGGCCTCGCGCGTGATCAGATGCACGGGGATAGAGTCTCCGGAGAACGCGTCAATCACCAGTACATCGAAACCGTTCGGCGCTTCATTCTCGAGACTAAGTCTCGCATCGCCAACGACCGTTTCGATGTTGGCCTTGCTATTACGTAGATAGCCGAATTCGGTATCCGCAATCTTTATGACTGCGGGGTCGATATCGTAAAAGCGAAAGCGGTCACCAGATTCACCATAGGCAGCGAGCGTTCCTGTGCCGAGGCCAATGACCCCGATCACCCGGTGGCTGTGATCGCTGGCAGTAGCTAGCAAGCGTCCAATGCCGGAGCTTATGCCGTAGTACGTGGTTGGCTTGTTGTGGTTCGTACCGGTCAGATACTCTTCGCCATGCAAAATCGCGCCATGCAGTAGTCGTCGAACCCTTACCTCGGGATTTGCCGTTGGCAGATCACGCACTAGCAGTCGCCCGTAGAAATTTCTTTCCATTAGCCTCGCAGACGCGAAATCTGCATGAATCTGCCGCCACAGCATGGTGGCGCAGCATGCAGACAGTAGCAGTGCGATCGCGACCTGCCAGCGCTGCGCGCGTAGCGTCACCGCAGCCAGCACGCCAACGATCACAAGGCCCAGCCCCAGTTCGTAATAGGCGGGTAAAACGCGCGGCGCCGCCAATCCGACCAGCACACCGCCCAGCGCACCGCCGAATGACAGTGCCAAATAAAATCGCGTCAGATAGTGTGCCTGTGGACGGCGAAGCGCCAGCTCTCCGTGCAGGAACATGCAGGTGATGAACAAGCCCGCGCAATACAGGGGCACAGCGATCTTGATATTCAGACCGAATTTAGGATCTTGTAAACCGTAGGCGCAAGCAGACACAGCGATCACCAGCAGCGGCAGGAACACCGGCCGTCGGTACCAGCGGTCGCTTTCGAAACAGAGCACAAAACTCAGTAGATATAAGGTCAGCGGCAAGATCCACAGAAACGGAATCGCGGCGATGTTCTGCGTGATGTGATTAGTGATCGCCAGTAGCAGCCAGGAGCCGAGAGCGGATAACGCGATCCACAGTAGTTGTGTTCCGGGTGTCGGTTTGTCGTGATCAAGCATACGACTATCGTTCGCAGCCTCAATGCGCGTGCCTGTATTCAGCGTCAATGCCAACCCGGCAGTGATACACAGCATTGCAAAGACAGCGTAGATGAGTGACCAAACGGATGACTGCGCAGGCAAAGGAAGCCAAGGCTCAATCAGGAAGGGGTAGCACAGTAGTGCAAGCAGCGAAGCAAGATTCGAGAGAGAAAACAGTCGGTAGACGCGTGCGCCGTCACCGGAGCGCACGGCCCAGGATTGAATCAGCGGTCCCGTGGTCGATAGCATCAGATAGGGAAGGCCGACTGTCGCTGTGAGCAGCAACAGGATGTACCCGCTCGGCTCCTCGCCACCGCTAGGGCGCCAGCGTGTATCAGCCAATACCGGAAGCATGAGAATGCTGAACAAAAGTAGGCCACCGTGCAGCCTTACTTGCCACATGGGCGTTAAGCTCCGTGTCAGGCGATCTGCATAGAGATAACCGAGCAGCAGCGCACTCTGGAAGAACACGAGGCAGGTAGCCCATACGGCCGCAGAGCCACCGAACCATGGAAGAATGTGCTTCGAGACCATCGGCTGTACAAGGAACAGCAGGAAGGCACCGGAGAAGATCGTGGCTGCGTAGAGCAAGCCGTTCATGCGCGTGCTGCTCATAAAGTGTCCTGTCGGGTTTGCGGTTCCGGTGAAAGCCTGGTCCCGCCGACAGGAATCGAACCTGTATCTAGCGCTTAGGAGGCACTCGTTCTATCCATTGAACTACGGCGAG
>CAZXRS010000048.1:0-11861 GCA_964642635.1 uncultured Bifidobacterium sp.
CCAGTGACTGGGTCCAGTCCGGTAGCGCGGTGTAATGCAGATGGTGAGGGCCGGCCCACATATACGTGAAGATCAGCGCCCAGAAGTGCACGATCGACAGGCGATACGAGTAAACAGGACGCTCGGCCTGCTTGGGAATGAAGTAGTACATCATGCCCAGGAAGCCGGCAGTCAGAAAGAAACCGACCGCGTTATGACCGTACCACCATTGAATCATCGCATCCTGCACGCCAGTGTAGGCGGAGTAGGACTTGGTCAGCGTTGCTGGCATCGCAGCAGAATTCACGATATGCAGTAGAGCTACGGTCAGGATGAAAGCGCCGTAAAACCAGTTCGCGACATAGATATGCGAGACCTTGCGCTTGATAAGCGTTCCAAAAAATACGACGGCATACGAGACCCAGACCAATGCAATCAGGATATCGATCGGCCACTCAAGCTCAGCGTATTCCTTGCCGGACGTGTAACCGAGCGGTAGCGAAATCGCAGCCAACAGGATCACCAGCTGCCAGCCCCAGAAGGTGAACGAGGCGAGCGTATCCGAGAACAGGCGCACCTGCGATGTCCGTTGCACGACGTAGTAGGAGGTCGCAAACAGCGCACAGCCCCCGAAGGCAAAGATGACAGCATTGGTATGCAGCGGGCGCAGACGGCCATAGGTCAGCCATGCCGTATCAAAATTCAGCGCAGGGAAGGCCAGCTGGGCAGCAATAATCACTCCCACCAACATGCCCACCACGCCCCACACCACCGTCATGATCGCGAACTGCTTGACCACGCGGTAGTTGTAGTTCAGTGCTGTGTCCACAGGAACTCCTCCAAGTTTACAAAGACGGATTACGACAAATTGAGGCAGAGGGTACGTTTCGACCGGTCAAGATTCCTTGACTTGAGTCAAAATTGTCCGGAAGCCGGACAGACCTTCGGCTCACTTATTTCTGGTATTGATTTCAGACGAGCTTGCGTCATCGTGAACCCGGTCGTCGTCCTGCAAAATGCGCATGGCCGGACCCTCGAGATCATCGAACTGGCCGCTGTCCATCGCCTTGAAGAAGATCCACAATGCAAAGAAGACAACAGCGACAGACAGGGGAATGAGTAGGTACAGAGATTCCATAACAGGCGGCACGGTGCCTTGATTTAACGCTGAGGGATACGCTGCAGGCGCAGCGCATTGAGGACGACCAGCGCTGAACTGACCGACATGCCGACGCCGGCCATCCACGGATTGAGCACACCGAAGGCAGCGGCCGGTATTGCGGCGAGATTGTACACCGTGGCCCAAGCTAGATTTTGTCGGATGACACGCATGCAGTCGCGCGCCGCAACCGACGCATCGAGCAGCGATGACAGATTCGCTGACAGTAGTACGGCATCGGCATGAGACTGCGCAAGCGCAGCGCCTGAGCCCATCGCGAACGACACATCCGATGCTCGCAGCACTGCCGCATCATTGATACCATCGCCAATCATCGCGACGACGGCACCCTGGTGCTGCAATGCCTGCACAAATGCCATCTTCTGCTGCGGCAGCATGCCGCCGTGCGCCTCATCTATCTGCAAGGTGGCACCGACTTGCTGAGCGATAGCGGGCGCATCGCCGGAGAGCAGGATGGTGCGTCTGCCGCGCGCCTTGAACCAATCCGTCGTGGTCTTCGCATCAGGCTTCAAGCCATCATTCAGTTCGAAGCGAGCGATCCATTCACGCTCGGTGCCAAGATAAATATGAGTCACGCCAACCGTCATTCCTTCACCAGCCTGCGCCGGCATCTCGCCTGCCAGGCCGCCGACAAAGTGTGCACTGCCGATGCGATAACGCTGATCTCGTATCACGCCCTCGATACCCTGCCCTTGTACGAATTCGCTTTGCTGAACCTGCGATTCAGGTTTCGCGCGTGACGTAAACGCATACGCAATGGGATGCGCACTATTCATCTCTAATGCCGAGGCTATACCGAGCGCCTCAGCTTCACCGACACGACCGAACAACACGATCTTGCGCAGTATGGGTCGTCCTTCGGTCAGGGTGCCGGTCTTGTCGAAGATGATGTGTGTTGCTCGATCAAGTGTCTCAAGCACATGAGGGCGTATCACCAGCACGCGCTGCTTCAGCAGTCGCTCGGTAGCCGCGGCCAGCGCCGACGGAGTCGCCAGTGACAATGCACACGGACAGGACACCACCAGTACCGCTATCGCTACCGGCCATGCCTGCGCGGCATCATGCCTGAGCCAAAATGCAAACACCACCACCGCCAGCAGCAGTAAGGCGCCGACAAACCATGCAGCGACACGGTCGGCCCATAATGAAATTGTCGGCTTGCCCTGCCCTGCGCGCTCGATCAGCCGAATCAACGATGCCAGTGTGCTGTCCTTCGCGACCTTGTCGACACGCAGCAGCACGGGTGCGCTGATATTCACTGCGCCACCCGCAACGGCTTCGCCCACACTTCGCGGTTGCGGCGCGCTCTCGCCTGTCAGCAGCGACAAGTCAACCGAAGTCTGGCCCTCAATAACGATGCCATCAGCAGGAACGGTTTCACCCGGCTTGGTGAGAATGACATCGCCGGCGCGCAATGTCGCCGCTGGTACCAGCGTCATGTCACGGCGCGCAGGGAAATCCTTCAGCAGCCATGCAGCATCCGGTAAGGCATGCTGCAAAGTCTCCAGTGAGGCTGCGGCGCGACGGCGCGCGATCAGTTCAAGATATCGACTGCCAAGCAGCAGAAAAATGAACATGGTGACGGAATCGAAATACACATCACCGTGATTGACGAGCGTCGCATATAAGCTGCCGATGAATGCGGCGCCGATGCCAAGCGCGACCGGCACATCCATGCCCAGGGCGCGCTGCTTCAGATCTGTCCAGGCACCCTTGAAAAAAGGCTCAGCAGAGTACAACACTGCTGGCAGCGTCAGGACCAGACTGGCCCATCGCATCAGCTTTTCCATGTCCGGCTCGATGGGGCTGTCTCCCGCCAGATAGACCGGCACGGCGTACATCATCACCTGCATCATCGACAGACCGGCAACGAATAAACGCTTGAACATGGTGCGCGCGTTCTTGCGCAGCAGTTCACCATGTTGTATCGGATCAAACGGATAAGCGACATAGCCCACTTCGCGTATGGCCCGCAGAATGTCACTGGGCTTGCATCGCGTTGTATCCCAGCTCACCTGAAGTTTTTCGGTGGCGACGTTCAGGTGCGCCGAGCTTAGTCCCGGAATGTGATGCAGGCGCTTCTCGATCAGCCACACGCAGGCTGCGCAGCGTATGCCCTCCACAGACAGCATCGCTTCGGCAGCGCCATCGCCAATAGCAAACTGCGCAGCCAGTTCCGGCGTGTCGTACAGCGACAGCGCCTGCGGCACGATCTCTGCGACACCTTCGGGCAAGCTCTGACGATGTCGATAGTAATCCGTTAAACCACTACCGACGATGGCCTGCGCAACGGCTTCGCAACCGGGACAGCACATCGCGCGGTCGGCGCCCTCGATCGCCACAGTCCAGTGACTACCGGCGGGCACCGGCAGTCCGCAGTGATAGCAATCAGTTGGATTGGTGGATGGTAAGTTTGCGGCAGTCATGAGCGCTCAATGCATAGTGGGCGTCATGCACAGGCTATCGAGCCAGCCGTACGATAAGCCCATGCTCACGCGAGCGATGCCGAGTATGCCGAATGCCAGTACCAGCAAGCCGGCAACGATGCGCACAGTGCGCTTCTGCAGCATGGGCTGCATAGCCACACCCGCAACTCCCATGGACAACAACAGCGGCAAAGTACCCAGACCAAAGACCAGCATCACCAGTGCACCCTGCCACACGGATCCGGTCAGTAGCGACGTCATCAACACGCTGTACACCATGCCGCAGGGCACCCAGCCCCACAATCCACCGAGCGCAAAGGCCTGCTTCAGATGTTGTACCGGTACCAGCTTGCGCATCAGCGGCTGCATGCGCTTCCATGCAATCTGTCCGATCGACTCTATATGAGACAGCCCGTGCCAAACATTCATTAACGTCAGACCAAGCGCGACCAGCATCAGGTTCGCGAGCCAGTAAGCGGCGGTCTGCACCGATGCCATGTGAATCATCGCCGGAACACTACCAATCAAACCAGCGATGGCGCCGGCGATCATGTAGCTGCCTAATCGGCCTGCGTTGAATGCAAGCACGCGCCAACCGCTATCGGCTATAGCTGCCGGCAGGCCAACTGCCGTGCTTATTGCTACAGGAAACGGACGGCGCGGCGTAGCGACTGCAAATGCGCTAACAATACCGCCGCACATGCCTACACAATGCACGCCACCCAGAAGGCCGACCAGGAAGATCGGCAATAGAGACAATGAATTCAATATCAGGAATCTATACTGTACGCGAATAGCGCAATGGCTCGGATTGTACCTTTCTTGCCTGCTGGAGATGACGATCGAAAACCATGCAGATATTCCTGATCAGCAGACGACCCTTCAATGTCACTTCAATCCACTCGCCATCCATGGTGAGCAGGCCTAATTGCTGCAATTCCTTCAGCTGGTCAAGCTCAAGGGCAAAGTAGGCATCAAACTTGATCGGATAGGCTTCTTCCAGCGAGCGGATCGACAATTCGAAATTGCACATCAACATCTGGATGATAAAACGTCGCAGCACATCATCCATCGTCAGCTGATAACCGCGGACGACTGGCAATTCGTCCTGATCAAGACGGTCGTAATATTCCTCGAGCGTCTTTGCATTCTGGCTGTAGCACATGCCGACTGAGCCGATCGCTGATACACCGCAGGCGATGAGATCAGATTCTGCATGGGTGGAATACCCCTGGAAATTTCGGTGCAACAGCCCCTGCCGCTGCGCGACGGCGAGCTCATCATCGGGCTTAGCAAAATGATCCATACCTATGTAAACATATCCAGCCTCGTTCAGACGGCGAATGCACAACGCGAGCATATCGAGCTTGGCATCGGAGCTTGGCATATCGTCGTCATTCATGCGCCGCTGCATTTTGAACAGGTGCGGCAGATGCGCGTAGTGATAGATAGCGATCCGGTCCGGATTGGCGGCAATGACTTTCGTGATGGTCTGGTTCATCGACATCACCGTTTGCTTAGGTAAGCCGTAAATCAGATCAACGCTAATAGAACGGAATCCGGCGTCACGCGCGGCTTGGATCGTCTCCAACGTTTGTTGCTCAGGCTGGATACGATTGACCGCCCTCTGGACTTCCTCGTCGAAGTCCTGCACACCGAGGCTGATACGATTGAACCCCTGGCGGCGCAGGGTGTGAATACGTTCCGACGTTACGCTGCGTGGATCTACCTCGATCGAATACTCACCCTTCTCATCGTCGGCGAACTGGAACCAGCGACGAATATGTCGCATCAGATCATCCATCTGCGCATCGGACAAATACGTTGGCGTACCGCCGCCAAAGTGCAGCTGCTCAACCTGGTTGAAACCGGCAAACAACTTTCCTTGCATCTCGAGTTCGCGCTTGAGATATCCGAGGTAGGTGGCAGCCTTCTCGCGATTTTTCGTGATGATCTTGTTGCAGCCGCAGTAGTAGCAGACCGTATCGCAGAACGGTATATGGATGTATAGCGATAGCGGATGGCGTGCACCACGCGCATGAAGATGTGTGGCCGCTTGCAGATAATCACGGTAGCCGAACTGGTCATTAAAACGATCGGCCGTTGGATAGGACGTATAGCGCGGCCCGGATTGCGACAGGCGCTGAATCAGGCCGCCGTCGAATTCAACCTGCTGAACGGGATGAATAGAAATGGAATGAGATGTCATGGGGACTCGCAGCTCGCCAAGAGCGCGAGGTTGCGCTTTTCAGGCGATCGCAGTCTACGAATCCGACCTCCGAATTACCTTGACCTAGGTCAAAACCGCCCGGCTGGCCGAACCACCAGCGAGAATAGTTTTAAGAAGTTGATAAATCGAGCATTAATTCGACCGTACCCTCGCCGGCTTTGCTCCGAATGTCGACGCCGAGATCAATCATCAGCTCGATCATGGCGCGATTCTCCGCGAGCGATTCCCCCATCAGGCGGCGCGTGCCGCGCTGCCGGAAATAGGCGATCAGCTTCTTCATCAGGATGTGGCCCAGCCCCATGCCCTTTAAATCAGAGCGAATGATGATCGCAAACTCGGCAACCTCGTTGTCGGGATCAGCGATGCCCCGAACCACACCGAGGGTTTCGTCGCTGCCATCGTCGCGCTTCCTGACCGCGATGAAGGCCATCTCGCGGTCGTAGTCGATTTGCGTCATCCTCGCCAACTGAGAGGCCTGCAACTCACGCACATGCACAAACATCCGCATACGCACATCGATAGGATCAAGCGCATGGAAGAAACGCAGATGCTCCTCGGTGTCCTCAGGCCGAATGGGACGCAGCAGCAATGTCTCATTCATCCACGCGATATTTTCTTCGAGTTCTTGCGGATACGGACGAATGGCCAGCCGGTCATGCGGATGCCTGAGCTTCACCGGCCGTAACTTGACGCGTGCGTCGAGTGCGATAACCCCTTGGTGATCGGCCAGCAGCGGATTGATATCAAGTTCCGCCACCTCCGGCAACTCAGCAGCGAGATGCGCAACCTGAATCAGTACTCGGCTCACCTCTTCAAGATCGGCCGGCTGACGATTGCGATAGCCTGCGAGCAGTGATGCGACACGCGTGCGACGAATCATGTCACGTGCGAGTACACGGTTGAGCGGCGGCAGTGCCACCGAGTGATCATGCAACACTTCAACAGCAATACCGCCCTGACCAAACAGAATCACTGGCCCGAAGATGGGATCGGTCGTGATACCAATGATCAGCTCCAAAGCATCCGGCCAGCGCGCCATCGCCTGCACGGAAAATCCGCTCAGCCGCGCATCAGGCCGCAGTCTTTGCAGGCGCTGCTCGATCGCATGCACTGCGGCCTCGACTTCGTCTGGAGTATTCAGATCCAGCATCACACCACCGACCTCGGTCTTGTGCGACAGATCGGGGGATAGCACCTTGACCGCCACCGGAAAGCCGATCTCGATCGCATGGTCGCGTGCCTCGCCCGCCGTAGTGGCGATGCGCGTATCGACCACCGGTATGTGACAGGCATCGAGCAAGGCCTTTGCCTCAGGCTCAGTGAGCATGCTGCGACCTTCCGCCAGTGCCTTGTCGATGATGGCTCGTGCGGCCTGGCGATCGATCGGGTCATGCTGCGTGCCTGCGGCCGGTACCTGCATCAGCAGCTGCTGGTTGCGTCGATACTCAACCACCTGCATGAAGGCCTGCACGGCATCTTCCGGAGTAGTGAAATGCGGGATGCCGGCACGAGAAAAAATCTGCCGGGCTTCGGCTACCGCAGTCGCACCCATCCAGCAGGCGATCACATGCTGACGCGATTGCGTGATCATGGGCGCAATCGTGCGCGCGATATCGGCGCTGGGTACGATGGCGGTGGGAGAATGAATGAACAGTATGGGATTATCCGGATGCCGCTCGAATAGGATTTGCAGTGCGCGCTGATAGCGTTCAACCGGTGCATCGCCAATGATGTCGACCGGATTGCCATGCGACCAGTTAGGGGGCAATACACGGTTGAGCTCAGCCTGAGTCTCGGGCGGTAGCGTTGCCAGACGCCCTCCGGAGAGCATCAGCGCATCAGTAGCCATCACACCCGGGCCACCGCCATTGGTAAGAATAATCAGTTCTTCGCCGCGCAATGGCTGGGCGCGCGACAAGGTCTCGACAGCATCGAACAAGGCCTCGGTAGACAGCACGCGCAGCATACCGGCACGTCGCACGGCTGAATCGAACACGGCATCCAGACCAGCCAGCGCACCGGTGTGAGAGGCGGCAGCGCGTGCACCTTCAGGGGCTCGCCCTGCCTTGAGCACCAGCACCGGCTTGTTACGACCCGCACCGCGCGCTGCTGACATGAACTTGCGAGCGTTACGTACATCTTCCATATACAACAGGATCGCACTGGTATTCGGATCCGTCGCGAGGTAGTCGAGCATATCGCCAAAGTCGATATCGGATGCATCACCCAACGAGACGAAATGCGAAAAGCCGATACCACGCTCACGTGCCCAGTCGAGCACGGCAGTAACCAACGCGCCAGACTGCGATACAAAGGCGATCTTGCCGGCTAGCGCCGTAGTATGCGCGAAGCTCGCGTTCAGGTGCGCACCGGGCACCAGCGTGCCGACACTGTTAGGACCGAGTATGCGAAACACGGATGGTCGTGCGGCCAACAGCATCGCTTGCCCGTGGGTATGCCCATCACCGTGATCGGCATCCATGCCAGCGGTTAACACGATAGCGGCGCGTGTACCTCGCTGGACCAACGACTCGATCAGTCCGGGTACCGACTGCGGTGGTGTCGCGATCACGGCCATCTCGGGGGTGTCCGGCAAACTGCTGATCTCCGGATACACGGGAAGACCCATCAGGTGCTCGTGATGTGGATTCACCAGCATGAGACTGGTACCGATCTCGGCAACGCTGCGCCCGTTGATCAGATTGGATAGCACCGTCGCGCCAACCGTATGCGGCTGATCACTCGCGCCTATCAGCACGACGGACTTCGGGGTAAACAGGTGCTGAAGGTTGCGTATGCTCATGGAGGACGGGGCGCTTGACCTAGAACAAATTTTACCGAAACATCCGGTCCGCCACTGGATCGGCACGCTGGACGAAACAGTCTTGGGGCTTTAGCCTTATAAATACAATATCGGTGGCAGTTTTGTTCCCGGCTCATGGAAGGAAAGTGAATGACTTACAAGACCGTACTGGTTCATGTTGACCAGTCTCAGCAATCCGAGACCCGGGTAAGGCTGGCAGCGCAGATCGCAACATCGCAGCACGCGCATCTGGTGGGTGTCGCGATGACCGGCATCTCGCGTTATGTCTTTGATCATGGCGCTTTTGATCCTAAGGACCCGGTCTTTGCGCATCACCTTGATCACCTGCACCAGCACGCGCGTGCATCACTATTGGCCTTCGACAAAGCAGCGGCATTCATTGGCGCAGATGAGGTAGAGGCGCGTCTGGTTGATGATGAGGCCGCCGGTGGTGTGACGCTTCATGCGCGCTACGCTGATATCGCGGTGATCGGGCAATTCGATCCGGCTGCGGTCGTCCCGGGGGTAATGTCGAACTTTGTGGAGACGGTGGTCCTCAACAGCGGACGTCCCGTACTGGTAGTGCCGCACGCAGGGCAGCACACCGGCAAATTTATACGCGTCGTCATCGCTTGGGATGGTGGTCTGGCGGCAAGCCGCGCCATCGCTGGCGCGCTGCCCTTACTGAAACAGGCAGGCACCACTGAGGTAGTGGTTCTCAACACCGGCGAAAGTGTCGATACACATGGCGAACAACCCGGAGCAGATCTCGCGCTGTACCTCGCACGGCATGGCATCAAGGTGAACGTCGTTGAGCGCCGCAGCACAGGTGATGCTGGCGAAGCCTTGTTGTCTGCCGCAGCCGATCTCGGCGCTGATCTTATCGTGATGGGTGCTTACGGACACACCCGTTTCCGCGAAGTGGTACTGGGTGGGGTGACGCGCACCGTGCTGCACTCGATGACAGTGCCAGTGCTCATGGCACACTAAGGGGAGCGTTCTTGGTGGTGGGTTTCGCTTCGCTCTACCCACCAGCCCTCAACGGTAAACCATGACAGGCACCGTCGAATGCGACAACACCCTTTGCGTCTCACTGCCCAGCAGTAATCTATCTAATCCTTTGCGACCATGGGACCCCATCCAGATCAGGTCGCATGTCTTTGCTTTTGCGGTGTTGATGATCTCTTCATACGGATGCACGCCACGCGTGGAGATGACCTCGCAACTCACCTTCGCATCGGCGGCGATAGCCTTCAGTCTCTCCATCGCCTGCTGCGCAGACTTGTCTTGCAGCTCCTCGTACGTAGACAGATCAACCATCGCTCCGGCCTCAGGCATCAGCATGAACGGGTAGAGCTCGGCCACGGCAAGGCCAACCACGGTGGCGCCCTGTACAGCAGCAAACTCCAACGCGGCCTTTGCGGACTTCTCGGAATGCGGTGAGCCATCGGTCGGCACCAGAATTTTCTTGAACATGCTGAGTCTCCATTGGGAAGTTGAAAGCAATCTAACAAACCACTCTTTGAAAAAATTTGACCTGAGTCAAATTGGCCAGAGTGGCTCGTCATCCATCAGTGCGACCTGTTCACGTAATTCAAGAATACGATCCTGCCAGTATCGAACGGAATTGAACCAAGGGAAGGCGGCCGGAAAGGCCGGATCTTCCCAGCGCATGCCTATCCAGGCCGAATAATGCAGTAGTCGCAGCGTACGCAGCGCTTCAAGCAGATACAACTCACGCTGATCAAATTCGCAGAAATCCTCATAGCCCACCAGAAGCTCGGTGAATTGCTTGCGCATCTCGGCGCGTTCGCCCGACAGCAGCATCCACAAGTCTTGCAAGGCCGGGCCCATGCGGCTGTCATCGAAGTCGACGAAGTGCGGCCCTGCTTCAGTCCACAGTACATTACCGACATGGCAGTCACCGTGCAGCCGGAGCATCTGGACCTGACCAGCACGTTCATAACAACGACGCACACTCTGCAGCGCCTGCGCGCTGATGGCGGACCAGCTTTCACGCAGCTCATCGGGAATCAGTCCGCTTTGCAGAAGCCAGTTGCGCGGCTGCTCGCCGAACGTGTCGGCGTCGAGCGCGGGACGATCGGCAAAAGCTCGCATGGCGCCCACCGCGTGGATGCGACCCATGAAACGCCCTATCCACTCCAGCGTGCCCGGTGCATCCAACTCAGGCGCGCGTCCGCCCTGCCGTGCAAATACGGCAAAGCGATAGCCCTGATGGTTATGGAGCGTGGCACCGTTCACCGTCATTGGTGGCACGACCGGAATTTCTCGTTCGACCAGCTCCTGCGAGAACGCATGCTCCTCAAGAATGGCGGCATCACTCCAGCGCTGCGGACGATAAAACTTTACAACTATAGGCGCGCCCTGCTCCATGCCCACCTGATAAACGCGGTTCTCGTAGCTGTTTAGCGCAAGCAGACGACCGTCGCCATATAGCCCGATCGCCTCGAGCGCATCCAAGACAGTATCGGGCGACAGTTCATAAAAGGAATTCGAGGTCGGCAAGTTCATTCAGGGATTGTAGTCTGCCCAAGCTTGTTACACTGTGCAGCGTTACCTAAGAATGTGCCCACCATGCCCGCCGAGCCTTTACTGACCGAACAAGAATTTGACGAACTTGACCACTTCCTGATGTCCGATCACTGCAGTGACGAGACGATGGCGATGGATGCCTTGCATGGTTATCTGACTGCGATCGCGATCGGTCCGGAGCCCGTGGCCATGGCTGAGTGGCTACCACGCGTCTGGGGGCCGGATCCTGAGGATGCGCCGGACTTCAGCGACGACAAGCAGTCTGGCCGCATCCATGCCTTGCTAGTGCGGGCATTGGAAGAGATCACGGTCACCTTCGAAGTCGCGCCTAACGATTTCGAGCCGCTGTTCTCGGTGCATCAGTGGAAAGGTAAGGAGGTGCTGGATGCCGAAGCCTGGTGCTGGGGCTTTCTTGAGGGCGTCAGCCTGCGCGAGCCGGCATGGCAGCCTTTGCGCGATGCACCCCAAGCCTCGCTGCTTCGGGCCATCTACTTACTAGGGGCGGAAGAGATCGATGAGAGTGAAGTGGCGCTGATCGACGACCCGATGAAATGCCACAAACTGGCGATCGAGGTTGAGGCGTCGATTTCGCAGATTCAGAGGTTCTGGGCCGGGCGACGATAGCACCCCGGCCCTATCAGGCTTTGATGAAGTGCTCGCGGTAGTACTTCAACTCCTCTACCGATTCGC
>CAZXRS010000049.1:0-11826 GCA_964642635.1 uncultured Bifidobacterium sp.
TGAAGATGGCCGCGGCCGAAGACCAACAGATCTTGCGCCAAGCGGTCATTCACGGGGAAGTGGAACGCCTGCCTGAAATCATTCGCATCGTTCAACGGTGCGGCGCCCTGGATGCGACGCGACAGGCCGCGTTGGCCGAGGCGGATCATGCACGGCAAAGCATTGCGAGCCTACCGTCCAATCAATGGACAAAAGGTCTGCTAGAATTTGCGGCTCGTTCGGTGGAGCGCTCTTCGTAAAGCGCTCATGAGGCGCGGTCGGTGACCGCCCGCAGACCGAACCATCGGGGTGTAGCTTAGCCTGGTAGAGCGCTACGTTCGGGACGTAGAGGCCGGAGGTTCGAATCCTCTCACCCCGACCAACTTCCTCGTTTCTCCGTTATTCACCCCTTCCTTAAGCTGGTTGCCTAAAGCGGGTTTGCGATCGACTTCAACGCTTGGGAGCGCTCGCGAGTAGTTAGCGTTTACTTTCACCTTATAGGGCGGCAATTCTTTGCCACTTTCTGGAATTCACTCAAGAATGGCCAGGCAGGGTCGATTTCCAATGACCATGTTTGTGCCCGCCATCACCTCCGTCTCGATGCCCTACGCGCCCGCCGCGGGGACATCTGCTGTCAGCGTCTCCACGGCGCTGGCATCCATGGCTACGACCCGGTCGGGCACGCTGGTCATCGAGGATACGGCGGACAACATCTCGCGCAACCTCGACGCGTTGCAAGCCGGGCGGGTGAAGATCGCGTCGATGAAGGTGACCGACAACCTTCCGATAACAATCAGCACGCGTCAATTGCGCGCCGATGCTGATGCGCTGGCTAAAATCACGACCTACTCACTGGCGATCACTGGAGCGACCGCCGCTGATGTAAAGACCCTGGTAACCAACACGAAAGTCGCATCGATTGCGGTGAAGGACAGTGTCGTCAACATTGGTACCAACCTCGACGCGTTGCAGGCGAACGTCAGCAAACTTAGCGAGATACGACAAAGCGGACCAGCTCGCTCCATTGATATCAGCGCCACGCAACTCAGTAGCGCCTCCGCCGCGCTGGCAAAGATCGCCGACACCTATTCGCTGAATGTGCGCGGCGTAAGCGTCGCCAATCTTGATACTGTCGCTGCCGATAATCATGTGCGCGGCATCGGCATCGTCGACACCAGTAGCAATATCGCCAGCAACCTCGATCTATTACAAAGCTATGGGGTGAAACTGCTGAGCGCGGAATCCAGTGACAAGGCCGCTATGGAGGTCACGGCTGACCAAGTCAAGGCCAGTGCGTTGACCCTCGGGAAAATCTACGGCGGTTATCAGCTGAACGTCCACAACGCGTCGCTGGCCGATCTGGCATCGCTGAGCCGAAACTCCAAAGTGAAGAGCATCGAGGTCAGAGACAGTGCTGAAAACGTCGCGAATAACCTGAGTGCATTAAAGCGTCTCGGAAGCAGCCTGAGCGCCATTACGATTACTAATCCGTCCTCCTCGCTGACGATGAGCGCGAAGCAATACACTGCATTTAACGAGGTATTGCGAAAAATATCGACTGCTGGGGTGAGCTATGCTCTGTCGAAGGCTTCCATAGCCAATGCCGCCGCACTCACCGGTGATGCAGCGGTGACGGCCATCGCTGTCACTGATACATCGAACAATCTGTCGTCTGGCCTTGCCACCCTGGCTGCGCTCAATACCAGGCTCACCAGCATCACCCGCACCGGCGCATCGACTCCGCTATCGTTAACCGCTACTCAGCTAAGCACCTACGGCACCACTCTTGCAAAGATAGGTAATGCGTACAGTCTCGCGGTTTCGGACGTGGCTGCGGCAGATGCAGGCACCATTGCAGCCATGGGGAATGTCAGCGCATTTTCTGTTGCTGACAGTAGCAGCAATATTGCAAGCGCTTGGGATGGACTCACTGCCACGCCAGTGATGGCGAAGCTAAAACAAGTGACTCAAACGGGTACGGCAGCACCACTAGCGCTAAGTTCCGCCCAGATTAGCCGCGGTAGCGCACTATTATCGAAGTTTGCAGGTAGCGTACAACTCGCCGCATCGTCGGTATCCGCGGCCAATGCGGCTACGCTGGCGAAAGACACCCGCATCAGCGCGATGAATGTCTCCGATACCAGCGATAACCTGTCGAAGTATTTTGATACGCTTGATGGCCTCGGTACGAAAGTCGCCAGTATTGCGGTCAGTGACATTAGCAATCCCCTAGCGATAACGGCGTCACAATTACGTACGAAGACAGCCACCCTCGCGAAAATTAGTGGCAATTATTCACTCGCAGTGCGCCTTGCATTCTCAAGTGACGCCGCAACCATCGCGACGAACACCAAGGTTAGCTCAATCGCTGTGGCTGATACGGGCGCCAACCTGTCATCGAACCTCAGCACACTGACCGGCTTGGGTAACAAGATCGCGAAGATCGACATGCTGGGCAAGACACCAATCACCATCAGCGCCAACAACTTGAGTGCAAGCGCTGGTACCCTCGCGAAGATCTCGAATGAGTACAGTATGGTGGTGACCGATGTCGCCGCTGGCGACGCGAAGGCCATGGCCATTCGGGATCGCGTGGTTGGCCTAACGGTATCGGATAGCAGCGCGAACATCGCCACGAATCTAGCCGACTTGAACGCCATCGGTAGCGAACTCAGCACGATTACCCAATCGACTGTCGCAGCGATGGAAATCAATGTCGCTGACTTGCTGGCCAACGGCAAAGTGCTGGACAAGCTATCAAATGGCTATCAGCTCAAGGTCAGTGGTGTCAGCGTCAAACAAGCCGGCTATGTGGCTACGCTGCGTAATGTGACCGAACTAAATATCGCCGATAACGGCAATGCGATCCAGACGAATTTCGACAGACTGGTGTCATTGAATCCCCTGATTGGAACCATCACCCAATCCGACAGCGCCAATGCACTGAAGCTGACCAGCACTCAACGTGCGGCCGCTCCGACTCTGCTCGATAAAATCAACAGTGGTAGCTATACGCTATCCATTACGGATGCTCGCGCTGCAGAGGCCGCGACCTTGGCTGCCGATACTCACGTTAAGTCCATGCGTGTCGTCGATACGGCGTTCAACGTCTCACAGAACCTGGCAGGCCTGAAATCAGCAATAACGGTAGCGAGTGGTAGCAGTACGGTAGATAAACTCGATGGAATCGTGCTGGCTGGTGGCAGCAATGTCAGCATAATCGCCGCGCAGATACCGGACTATGAAAGTGTACTCAGCCATATCTCCTCGCCGTATCAACTAGATGTTACTGATGCCAGCGCCTCGGGTGCAGCAGCGCTGGCTAACCGCTCGGATCTTGCTAGCCTGAGCGTTTCCGACAGTAGCTCCGCGATCGCCTCAAATCTCGACGCCCTGCAATCACTGGGCAAAAAACTCAAGAGCATCGCGCAATCTGGAACACCGGCTGCCCTGTCGCTCGACGGATCACAGTTGACTTCAGATGCAGCGGCGCTGGCAAAGATCAGCAATCGCTACACCATCGCCGCACGAAATGTCAGCGCCGAAGCGGCAGCGCGTATTGCAACGCATGCCAATGTAGCGACCATCGACGTAGTGGATAGCAGCGACAACATCGCAAGCCGCATAGACAGCCTGCAGCAGGCAGTGACAAAAATCAATTCGGTCACACAAAGTGGGACGCCGGCCGCATTGCAGATAACAAATGCGCAGCGTAGTACCAATGCAGAGGTATTGGCGAAACTCGATACCTATACCCTGGCACTGCGTGACGTTGCAGCGGCTGATGCGGGTTCCATGCAGTCTGATGCGCTGGTCACCCGTTTTTCAGTGACCGACAGCAGCGACAATATCTCCAGAAATTTCGATACGCTGGTGGCCGCTGGTAGCAAACTTACCGACATCGTGCAATCAGGGTCAGCAGCACCCATTGAATTAAGCCTGCAGCAATACACTAACAATACTGCAACGCTAAACAAGATCGTCAACAATTACGGCATCGCAGTCATTGGCGTAGATACGGCGAGCGCAACTTCCGTGGCCGCGCATGCGAATGTAGCCAGTGTTGACATCAGCGATACGATAGCGAACGTCACGGCGCAACTAGAAGCACTGAATGCGCTAGGCAGCAAGTTGAAGGCCATCAGACTATCGGACAGCGGCTCGCCATTGCAGATGTCTGCCGCTCGCTATCTGAGCAGCCGCTCCACTCTAGGCCGCATTGCTGGTAGCTACTCGCTCTCCATCAGCAATGCGAGCGCCGAGCAGGCGACGGCCATTGCCGCCGATCCGGCGGTCGCGAAGTTGACTGTGTCAGATAGCAGCGCGAAAGTATCAGCAAACATCGATCAACTCGCCGCACTCGGCACCGAGCTCGATTCAGTGACCCTGGCGGATCTCAGCCAACCGGTAGTGATCAGCCTGGCGCAACTCAATAGAAATGCGTCGTTACTAGCAAAGATGTCCGGCGCTTACCAGCTCGATGTGCGTGGCGTCAGTGCGGAAAAGGCGACTGCAGTAGCTTCGCAAGCGCATGTCAGCAGCGTTTCGGTAAGCGACAGTAGCGCGAACTTGATCGCCAACCTGTCTGCGCTACAGGCCCTGGGCAGCTCACTGCAATCCGTGACATTGACTGATAACCTGACCCCGCTAGCGCTCAGTAGCGCTCAGTGGACGGGTGCTGCTGATACGCTGAACAAGATCAGTAATGGCTTCCGCGCCAATCTATCTGGTGTCAGTGCCAGCGACGCTGCGACCTTTGCTGCTGATGTACGCGTCAATTCGATGCAAGTCACGGATAGTGGTAACGCTATAGGACAAAACCTGAATAATCTCCAATCACTCGGCAATAAGCTACAAGACATTACCCTCTCAGGAGGATCGACGATCAAACTCGATGTCGGACAGTTGAAGGCGTCGTCGAACGTCATCGCGAAAATCCGTAACGGCTATACGCTTGCCGTCGGCAATGTGGCCACCGCAAATGCAGCAGCCATCGGTGCGCGTGCTGATGTCGGTAGTTTCACCGTCAGTGACAGCGGAACGAATCTATCGAAGTACTGGAATGTGCTACAGCCGCTGGCCAGCAAAATCGTGGGTATCGCACAGACCGATACCAGCCCCATCGCCATCAGCGCTACGCAGTATGCACAGGCCGCGACACTCACCGCCAAACTGGATAGCAGCTACCAGCTGTCAGTCGCCGATGTGAGCGCAGCTAACGCCGCAACGGTCGCTGCCGATACCCATGTCACCTCGCTGTCGGTCACCGACACTGCCGCCAATCTGTCGGATGATCCGACTGATACTTCAGACTTCCTCTCCGCGCTGATCGGCATTAAGGGCACGATATCTGCGATCAAGGTCACCGATGGCGGCATGCTGGCCTTGAGCGCGACACAGCTGCAAAACAATGCAGACCTGCTTGCAAAAATCAGCACTGGCTACAGCTTGTCAGTATGGGGTGCTGCTGCCGCCGATGCGACCGGGATTGCCGCCGATTCGAAAGTGGCGGAAATTGCCGTTGCCGATAGCAGCAGCAATATCGCTGGTCAAATCGGCAATCTGCAAGCATTGGGCACGCGCCTGGTGAACATCACGCAAACCGGATCGCCATCCGTCATGAGTCTGACAGCGACGCAGGTGGCGAATAACGCTGCAACGCTGAATAAGATCAGTGGAAATTACTCTCTCGCAGTGTCGGATGCGAGCACAGCCTATGCCTTGCAGTTGATTGATCCTGCTTCGTCAACAGCATCAACAATCGCAACGATTACGGTAAAAGACAGCGGAGCAAATGTAGCGTCTGCGCTCGATGACTTGCAAGCTGCCGGTAAGCGACTGACCGGCATCAGTCTGACGGGTAGCACACCGACTTTGCCATTGAGTGGAACTCAGTTTGTTAATCATGAAGCGGTACTGAGCAAGCTATCCGGCGCCAATATCAGCATCAGCGCAGCTCAGGTATCTCAGATAGCGGCAATGACTGCAGACTCCCGCGTCGTGGGTATTGCGCTCAGCGATAGCAGCACTAACATCAGCGCTGGTTTCGACACGCTGGTGAACCTGGGCAGCACACTAACGTCGATAGCGATCACCGGCGCCGGTACAGCTCTGTCACTGACGGCTACGCAATACGCAAACGGTGGCAGTACGCTGGCAAAGATTTCAAGCGGCCACACCTTATCCGTAAGCGGCATGGGCGCAGCCGATGCTGTGGCAGCGACATCTGATACCACCCTGACCCAAGTGTCCGTGAGTGATACTGCTGCGAATATCGCAGCGCAGCTCACAGGCCTGAACGCGCTCGGCGCTCGACTGCAGACATTACAGCAAACCGATAGCGGAAACCTTCCGGTGACGGTTACTCAGTTCTCTACCGCCTCTTCGCTATGGCCGAAGTTTGTTGGCACACTAAGCCTGTCCGTCAGCAACGCTAAAGCAGCTGATGTAGCTAACCTGACGTCGCAGAGCTATGTAGGCGACGTGACAGTGAGCGACACCGCTGCCAATGTCAGTACGAACTGGGATGATCTGTCCACCAACGTGAACAAGTTGCAGCCACTTGGTCTGAGCGATAACAGTGCCGTATCGCTCAGCGCCCAGCAGCTGCAGACAGGTGCAGCATTGGTAGCAAAGCTTCCGACCGGCTATGCGCTGTCGGTCTCTGAGGTTGGCGCAGATGATGCGCAGACCATCGCTGCCCGCACTGATGTCAGTGACCTGAGTATCGCCGACACCGCCGATAACATCATCAACGCACTGGGCACGATGGATTCCATCACCAAGTTGCTCGCATTCACAGTCACTGACGCCACCACGCTCGAGCTGACCAGCGACCAGCAGAGCACCTACGCGACATTGCTTGCCAAGCTAGATCCAGCGATCACGATCACCACACTGGCCTGAGCGCTGCTTCGATAGAATTCCCGGCGCTGATCGGCGTTGGGGCTCAACACTTGGCCCCAGCACCTCATGAGCATTTACAATAGGACAGTTAGCTGTTTTTTTTATAATCAGAGGCTCCTGGCAATGAGCCCCAACTGTGGCCCCGCCCGAGACAAGCTTGATGGACTATCGCAAGGAAATTGACGGACTGCGCGCGATTGCGGTCGTGCCGGTGATATTTTTTCACGGCGGCTTTAGCTTGGTGTCCGGTGGCTATGTAGGCGTCGATGTTTTCTTCGTGATCAGCGGCTACCTGATCACGTCGCTGCTCATCGCTGATCTCGATGCTGGTCATTTTTCTATCGCTCACTTTTATGAGCGCCGAATTCGCCGCATTGTTCCTGCGCTGCTGTTCATCATCCTGCTGACCCTACCCTTTGCCGTCTGGTACATGATTCCAGACCAGATCAGAGACTTCTATGGCAGCCTGGTGTCGGTCGCAAGCTTCGTGTCGAACTTCTTTTTCGCGGCAGATGCGGGTTACTTTGGTGCGGCGCCGCTTGAGAAGCCTTTACTCCACACCTGGAGCCTGAGCGTAGAGGAACAGTACTATGTACTCTTTCCCATACTGTTGATGCTGGGCTGGCGACAAGGCAAAGAAAAGCTGGCTCGATGGATCGCCATCATTGCCATCGCGAGTCTCATCGTTGCTGAGATCAGCCATCGTTACCTTGATCCAGAGCTCGCCTACTTCCTGACCACCGGTCGGGCATGGGAGCTGTTACTCGGTTCCCTGCTGGCCTTCCATGCAGATAAGCTGGTAGCGGCATCATCGCGCTGGTTGCGTGAATTATGCGCAGCAACGGGTCTGCTATTGATCCTGTTGGCCATCTTCGCGTTTGATGAACACACACCGTCACCCGGTCTCTTCATGCTGGCTCCAACGGTAGGTGCCGCGCTGATACTCGCCTTTGCCCGTTCCGATACCCTCACCGGTCGCGTGCTGGGCACGTGGCCTTTCGTTGCCATCGGCCTGATCAGCTACAGTGCCTACCTGTGGCATCAGCCTATCTTCGCATTCGCCCGCATCGGCGGCCTATACGAGCCGAATAGCCGGCTGTTCGCAATATTGGGCTTAGTCTCGATAGTGATGGGTGGTCTGAGCTATTTTCTGGTCGAGCGACCATTCCGCAAAAAGACGCGCTTTAGCCGTCGCACCATCTTCGTATTTGGCGCAGGCTCCCTGCTGCTCATACTCGTGATCGGTATCGCAGGTCTGATTTACAAACCGGTATCCCATCAGTCACTGCTGAGAAACTGGAAAAAGAAGCAGATGGAGAGCTACGCGCTATTCGTTCGCAATCCTGAATTGCAGTCCACACTTTCGACCTTCGACAATGAACCGGGCAAGCGCGTACTGGTCATCGGTGACTCGCATGCCAAGGATATGTTTAATGCGCTTTATCTGTATCGCGATACTTACGGTGGCCAGTTCTCGTTGAGACATCTGAATTACGGCCCAGGATGTATCTACAACTTCACGGCAGACGGACCAAAGGGTAAAGAGTGCGACCTTACTAAAGCCGGCGATCAACTCTTCCGCGAGGCCGACTTTATTCTTGTCAGTGCTCGCTGGGACGAGGACAAAACTCAAGGCATCGGTGAATTTATTGACTACTACCAGCGCTTAGGCAAGCGCATTGTCATTACTGGCAGAATTGTCGAATTTCCGAATGCCCCAGTGTTGATGCACCGACTGTATTGGAATAATCAGCGCGTACTGCCGGACACACAAATCATAAACCGCGCTTTCTGGGATAACAAAACTGCCGGCATCGACGAACTCAATCGCCAACTACATTCGATCGCCGACGCTCATCACGCGATCTACCTCGACAAATGGGACTACGCCTGCGACGCTGGAAAGCATCAGTGCTTTGCACTAGATGATGCCGGCAATCCGCTGCATTACGACTATGGACACACTACGGTCGAAGGTGCTCGTTTTATGGGGCAGCGCATTGTAGACATCGATTGGCTGCAACCACTGAAACATCACAGATGATCATCTTCACTATACCGATAGTTCTGCTTGCTTGAGCAAGCACAACATCGCAAGACACTATCGTTGCGCTTGAACGCCTCATAAAAATCTCGCATCGCCAGACTTGTGAGAGTTTTTGACTCTTGGAGAAATGCGATGAACAAAAGACTTCTTGCATCTACGGTTCTGGCGCTGGCATCAAGTTCGGCGTTGGCAGAATCGGGACTAACCTTGTACGGGAATATTGATGCATCTGTTGTCACTGCCACGGGCATTGGTACAACACCAAGCCGACGATGGAGTTTGGGCGAAGGCAACTGGGCGCCCTCGGTTTGGGGGTTAAGAGGGACGGAGGATCTCGGCAACGGATTGAAGGCTCATTTCCATCTTGAAGGTGGCTTCAGTGCCACTAACGGCGCTATCGCGAACGGTGGCACAAACGGCATTTTCAGTCGGATGGCGAATGCCGGCATCAGCGGCTCGTTCGGCTCGCTCACGGCGGGTCTCAATCTGTCACCGTTCATTGCCGCCTATACTTCAACGGTCGGCTTAGCAGGCAATAACTTCTATGTACCCGCGCTGCTGATGCATCGCGATGGATTTGTTGGTCCAACAAGCACTACACCGGCATATCCTGGTGGCACGGACGCCGACCCAGCGCTGACTACCACGGGAGGCTTCTTTATTCCGAATTCTTTAACGTATAGCCTTCCGAGTGGTTTGATCGAAGGCGCGACTGCCAGCGTGATGTATGCCTTCGGTGGCGTACCTGGCTCATTCAGTCAAAACCGCTTCGTCTCCGGGAATGTCGGTTATGCGTTTGGTTCCTGGAATGTTGTAGCTGCGGCCTCGGATCGTGAGGCTCAGTATCGGCAATACCTGCTGGGTACGAGCGTGCCTGTGGGCCCGTTACGGATTGCTGCCAATTGGGTACGCTTCAATCCGATCGCGGGCGCAACGACAAATACGATCGTGCTAGGGGCAGAGATGAAACTAATTCCAGCAGCAAGCATTGGCGTGAACTATGCACGCAATGACGGCGCGAATACGCCTCAGATCTACAATCTTTCGGCGGTGTACTCGTTATCTAAATCGACGAACTTGTACGCCGCCTATAACCATGCGACTGATGGCGTGCCCTCATCGTACTCCGGCAATAATGATGCGGCTGGCAATTCAGCGCTTGCACAGAGCGGCACCTCAAATGCATTTATCGTCGGTATTCAAAAGGGTTTTTGAACATTCGACAGAAGCAAGGCGACGAGCGTGTTTCTTCACACCGGGCATACTGGCGCGATTTCTACATCACGATGCCGCCTTGCGTCGAGGACGAAATACCTCGGCATCCGCATAGAACTCCGCATCCTGCCCATGCCACCAGCCAGGCACACCGAGCACCGGCAGGTGACAGAAATCAGCACTAGAAAATCCGCAACTGAGACGATCGGCAAGATGGGTATCTAAATCCGCAATCCTCGAATTTAGAGGTAATGCAAACCAGTCGGACGCGACCTCTATGGTCCATACGTGCGCTGTGATCGATTTGTAGGGATTGACTAGTTTCTCCATCAGCGCATGACCAAACAGCAAGACATCAGAATGGCTAAAAAATTCGGTCTTTTGTTTCATCAGCACCGCCTTCCACTGATGCTCCCGGAGAGCTTCAAGTAGTGATGCGTCATCGCTGAAGAACAGCGCCGCATTCTCGTCAAACAAGGTAGCAGCATCTCGCTGTGATCCCCGCGTACCTATGGTTGCTGCTTTCTGCAGCGCGAGTGCATGTAGCGCATTTAACTGCCGCTTTGTCTGCGGGAATTGCAGCCAGACCAGCGCATTGAAAAAGTCATGCAGGTTATCGCGCGTCGGAACCTGCGCCGTGGAAGCGATGTGTGTCTCATACGGCGTATCTGGAGGAATTTCGTGCTGGGGAATGAATTCCACCGGAAGACCACGCAGATTGACCAGCCCGCGTTGTCCGGCCAGTTCATTGGCGACGGCAATCCAATCTTCTCGTTTAGCCAATGGCTCGCCGATATCACGCAGCGATGACAGCCAAGGGCGACTCCAGTCGATGCCGATAAACGCCATCGAATCTGGTCTGAATCAGAGAAATTTCCAAGGCAACGTCTGGCCAGCATCTAGCGGCACCAGCGACGTGTCACCCAGCAGCACTTCGTCGGGGATGGTCCAGCTTTGACGCTGTAAAGTTACCTTGTCTGTGTTTCGCGGCAGACGATAGAAATCCGGGCCATTGAAGCTTGCAAACGCCTCGAGCTGGTCAAGCGCATCGGCGGCGTCAAATGCTTGTGCGTAGAGCTCCATGGCATGCAGAGCGGTATAGCAACCAGCGCAGCCGCAAGCGTGTTCCTTGAGTCCTTTTGGATGCGGTGCCGAATCCGTTCCAAGGAAGAAGCGCGGATGGCCGGACGTAGCGGCACGTAACAGCGCCTGCCGGTGCATTTCTCGCTTCAGTACAGGCAAGCAGTAGTAGTGTGGACGAATGCCACCCTTGAAGATCGCATTGCGGTTATAAAGCAGATGATGAGCGGTGATGGTAGCACCAATGTCGCCATCGGCTTCGCTCACGTAGTCAGCGGCTTCCTTTGTGGTGATATGCTCAAAGACGACTCGCAATTCAGGCAGCGAATGACGTAGCGGCTGCAGCACGCGCTCGATGAACACGGCCTCACGATCAAATAAGTCGATATCGGCATCGGTGACCTCGCCGTGGATCAGCAGCGGCAAACCGGTCGCCTGCATTGCCTCGAGCGCATCCATGCAGCGGCTCAGGTTGGTCACACCGGCATCGGAATTAGTGGTCGCACCGGCCGGGTATAGCTTGACTCCTTTTACAAACCCGCTATCGACCGCTCGATGTATTTCATCGGCCGTGGTGTTATCCGTCAGGTAGAGCACCA
>CAZXRS010000050.1:0-11794 GCA_964642635.1 uncultured Bifidobacterium sp.
ACCTGGCAGTCGCGTGCGGCGATCACCACGCCGTCGCCCGGCACGAGCTTGCCGTCGAGGATGTCTTCGCGCAATTGACCATAGGTGCGCTCAATCAGCGTGCGATAAGCCGATGCCTCCTGCCCTGCTTCGACTAAATTAATGAAGGATTTCTTTGCCACGTCGATGACTCCGCAATGCCGATCTCAGTCAGTGTTCCTTGATGCGTTGCAGCCGATAGGACAGCTGCGGACGCGTCAAGCCCAGCGTGCGCGCAGCCGCTGATAAATTTCCGCCCGCGCGCTCGACAGCCTGCTGAATCAGCGCGTCTTCCAGCGCCTCGAGAGATAATCCACGCTTTTGCAATTCATCGAAGAGCGTATCGAGATCACCGGGCATCGCCTGCTTGAGCTCACCGCTCTCGGACAGCGTCATTTCTGGGGCCACCGGCGCGACCGCAAACAGGTCCTCGACATCCACCATCTGTCCTGGCGGCGTGATTATCAGTCCGCGCTCAATCAGGTTTTCCAACTCGCGTACGTTGCCGGGCCAGGCATAACTACGCATCGCATCCAGCGCACGATCCGAGATGCCGGCTACCCGCTTGTTATGCAGCGCCATGAACGCATGTAGCATGTGATTCGCTAACGGTTCGATGTCTTCCACGCGGTCGCGTAAGGGTGGTATCGCAATCGGATACACGTTCAGCCGATACATCAGGTCCCGTCGGAAACGTCCCGCCTCGACCGCCGCTTCAAGATCCACGTTAGTCGCTGCGACCACTCGCACATCCACCTTGCGCGTGGCTGTTGCTCCCAGTCGTTCTACTTCACCCGTCTGCAGCACCCGCAATAGCTTGGCTTGCGCCGAAGGGGGCAATTCACCGAGTTCATCGAGGAATAAAGTGCCGCCGTCAGCACGCTCGAAACGGCCGGGACGCGCCGCTCCCGCGCCAGTGAATGCGCCCTTCTCCGCACCAAACAATTCGCTTTCGATCAGTTCGTGAGGCAGCGCCGCACAGTTCACGGCAACGAAGGGTTTGTTGGCACGCGGACTCATCGCATGCAGGGTACGCGCGAAGCGTTCCTTGCCCACACCGGTTTCACCTGTCAGGAGCACGGTCACCTGAGTGGCTGCAGCTTTGCGAAGCAACTCGATCGCCTTCTCGAAAGACTTCGACCGCCCAATCAGCTCACCGAGATCATCAGAGGGCGCCAACGACACGCGCAGGCTTTCGAGGTTGGCCTGCAAATCTTCCATGCGTACCAGCAGCGAATCGGCCCGATAGTCTTCCATCAGCTGTTCACCATCAGGCCAGTCTTCCAGCAGCCTGCCCTCAATTCGGCAATGCGTATGACCGCACGCTGCGCACTGCACTTCTTTATAGAGGAACTGCTTGCCAAAGAACGCCGTAGTAAATCCCGACGCATAACCAATCAGCATCCAGCACACCGGATCGGTTTGCGGGCCGAAATCGCGCACATGCGACTCAACCTCCCACGAGTGATCCCAGCGGAAGATGCCGTGGTGATTGCCGTCCTCCAGATCAAAATCGCAGAATTCCGGTGTTACCTGCACCGCTCCCTCCAGCATGTGCAGCTGCGGCCCGACCGAAAACTGCTCGAAAGGTGTCGCATTCGGCCGCACCTGCCGCGCCAGGGTGGCATCTCGTACGCCTGACTCGTAGCCGGCGCGCTTGAGCACGCGTCGGGTCTGCTCCACGCCGATAGTCTGGATAAGTTCCTTGCGCAGGTTCGCCAGCCCACCCAGATGCAAGAGCACCATCCGATGCCCCGCGAGCCAGATACGGCCGTCGCCCGCAGAGAAATGGATCAGTCTGCGCAGGTCGGCATCACTGGGTAGCGACAGGTTGTTTTCAGCAGTCATGTTGAAATTATCGATAAATTTGAGCGTTTGAAAAGCTATTTATATCAAGAAATTTAAACAGTGTTTCATCAAATCATCAAATTGCCATCTAAGCATTTCATCAATTCATAAAATTTTGATCGATATTCGGGCGGATTTGCTGTATTGCGTCAAAAACGCACGCTTGTACGGAAAAAAATTTTCACCCGCAGATACTCGGGTTTTAGTCGGTTTATCGATATTCAGCCCACTTCCCTTGCTTGCTGGCATGCTGCTTGCGATAGCAGTCATCACCGAAACAGATGACTTGTTATAAGGTAAATATCCTGATGATGACCGTCCCGTCCCCGGATACCCAACCGACTAGCGATGACGCAGTCGCTTTACCGACTGACGCTGACACCATGGCGCGCCGCTATGTACGGGTCACTGGCCACTCGGATAACGGCTTCGTCCAATTCGAATACTCGGTCGGCTGGCCCGACTTCGCGCTTGAGATGGCCTTGCCTGAAGCGCTCTTCAATGATTTCTGTTTGAAAAACAAAGTCCAATTCCTCACCGAACCGGCGGGGCCCACACTGGGAGAGAACGATGAGTAGCATTGACCTGCAGGCCAAGGAAATCAAACCGGCCCGTAATACCTTCACCCATGTCGCCAAGCTGATCGGTGGCGATAAGCCGGCGACGCGCTATCAGGAAGCCACGCTGGGCATCCAGCCCACGCAAAACTTCCACTACCGCCCGACCTGGGATCCGCAATACGAGATCTTTGACGCATCGCGCTCGGCGATCAAGCTGGCCGACTGGTATGTCCTGAAGGATCCACGCCAGTACTACTACGCTAACTGGACGATCACCCGCGCTCGCCAGCATGAGGCGGTCGAGGCGAACTACAGCTTCGTCGATTCACGTGGCCTGCTGTCGCGCCTGACTGATGAAGTTCGCGCCAGCGCCTGCCAGGTACTGATGCCGCTGCGTCATGTGGCCTGGGCCGGCAACATGAACAACACCTTTATCTGCGCCTACGGCTACGGCACCGCGATTACCGCAGCGACCAATTTCCACGCGATGGATCATCTGGGCATTGCGCAATACCTGACCCGTTTCGGTCTCGCCGTGGACGAACCCGGTGTACTCGACGCCGGCAAGAACGACTGGCTCAACGACCCGCGCTGGCAAGTACTGCGTCGTCTGGTGGAAGACACGCTGGTCATGAAAGATCCGATGGAAATGTTCGTCGCGCAAAACCTGTGCATCGACGGCATGCTGTACCCGCTGATCTATGGCTCCTATATCGACGAGCATCTGACACTCAAGGGCGGCACAGCCGTCGCGATGCTGACCTCGTTCATGCCTGAGTGGCATGACGAATGCAAGCGCTGGGTGGATGCCGTGGTCAAGGCCTGCGTCTCTGAATCCGAAGAGAATCATCAGATCGTCACCGGCTGGATCAAGGCTTGGTCCGACCGCGTTCAGGCCGCGCTGGCTCCAGTGGCAGAGATTGCTCTCGGCGCCGAGGGTCAAGAAGCGCTGGCGGATGTTCGTACGGATTTCAATGCCCGCGTGGCAAAGCTCGGCGTGACGCTCTGAGCGACACACAAAAACAACTAAAAATTTAGGGGGAGACATGTCCAACGTATTCATCGCCTTTCAGGCTAATGAAGAGTCACGCCCGTTAGTCGACGCGATCGTCGCCGACAACCCGGAGGCACAAGTCGTTTATTCACCAGGACTGGTCAAGATTGATTCGCCGAACCGTCTGGTGGTACGCCGCGAGACCATCGAAGAAATCATCGGTCGCAAATACGACCTGCAGGAATTGACGGTCAATCTGGTAACGATGACCGGCAACGTCGAAGAAGATGACGACGAGTTCGTTCTGAGCTGGCAGCACTGATCCCTCCCCTTTCACTCACGCGAGCCTGACATGGACAAGCGAGTCGAGAAAAAGAAACTGGATATCGCCAAGCGTTATGCGGCGATGACAAATGATCTGCACTGGGAGACCAGTTACCAGCCCATGGAAAAGGTGTATCCCTTTGCCCGTTACGAAGGCATTCGGGTCCATGACTGGGATAAATGGAGCGACCCATTCCACATGACCACCGACGTCTGGTGGCATCAGCAGGGCGAGAAGGAACGCCGGCTGTACGCAGTGATGGATGCGTTCGCACAAAACAATGGCCAGATCGGTGTATCTGACGCTCGCTATATCAACGCGATCAAGCTGATCGTTCAGACCTTCTCACCCTTGAAGTACACGCTGCATCGTGCGTTTGCGAACGCAGCGCGCAATCTTCCCGGTGATGCGCTGCGCATCGCGACACAATTTCAGGCCGCTGAAGAACTTCGTCATTCACAGCTCGAGCAGCACGCCGCATCGATCTACAACAAATATTTCAACGGTTTGCACGAGACGCCGCGCTGGTACGAACAAGCCTGGTATCTCGCACCGGCCAAGAGTTTCGCCGAAGACGCCGCCTCAGCGGGCCCCTTCGAGCTACTGGTGGCGATCAGCTTCAGCTTCGATAGCTTGCTGTCAGACGCCTTGTTTGTACCCTACATGAGTAGTGCTGCGCATAACGGTGACCTGTCTCTGGTACCCGCAAGTTTTTCAGCGCATTCGGATACCGTGCGCCACAAAGCACTCGGCATCGAAGCAGTGAAATTCCTGTTACAGCAAGATCCGCTGAATGTCGCCACGGTACAGCGCTGGGTCGACAAGTGGTTCTGGCGCAGTTTCCGTCTGATGCCGCTGGTCGCGGTACTTCAGGACTACATGGTTCCCAAGCGCGTCTATAGCTTTGCCGAATCGTGGAATGAATTCGTCGAAGCTCCGGTGAATGCGCTGTTTGCCGAGCTGGCTTCGTACGGCCTGAAGAAACCCGCAGGATGGGAACAGGCCTGCGATGCGAAGAACCACCTGAGCCACCAGACATGGAACGCGTTTTATGGTTATGGCGATGCTCTGGCGTTCCATACCTGGGTACCGGGTGCGGAAGAGCTCGAGTGGCTCGATCGTAAGTATCCGGAAATCTTCGACCACTGGTACCGGCCCCGCCTGACGCATTACGCGCAACTCGAAGCGGCTGGTCAGCGCTTTCATAACCATGCGCTGCCTATGCAGTGCCAGGTATGTCAGCAGCCGATGATCTTTACGGAAATGGGTAGTCCGCGTTGGATCGCCTACCGCGAAACGCAACATGACGGCCAGCACTTCCACTTCTGCAGTGACTCGTGCGAAACGATCTTCAGCAATGAGCCGGATAAGTATGTTCAGTCACGACTGCCCTCTCACGAAATCTTGCATGCCCACCGTGGTGACAAGCTGGAAGATGCTTTGCGTTCATCCATCGCCGCCATGGGCGTGGTGATCGGTCAGGACAACGGCAGCTTCGATGGTTCTGTCGACCAGAAAAACTTTGAGGAATGGGGTGGCGGACAGGACATGAAGGAGGCACAGCTATGAGCGTTACGGCCATCGGCACCTACAGCCACGAATCGCATGACGGCGCAGCGCGTTTCTCTGCTCCTTTGATTTATATCGCTTGGGACGAGCACATGATTTTTGCGGCACCGGTCGTGCTGCCGCTGTCACTCGACACCACGATCGAGCAGTTGCAGAAGAAAGTGCTGCCCCAGCTGTACGGTCAGCATCCGGATTTTGCACGCATCGACTGGTCGCGCGTGCAGTGGTTCCGTGGCTCGACCATGTTCACGCCGAAGATGGACGGCACATTGGCATCACAAGGATTCGGCCACAAGTCGGTGCTGCGCCTGCGCACGCCAGGCCTTGAAGGATTGCGCGGTTCCTGCGGCTAACGCAGGGTACACGCAAGCGCCGCAGCCAATTCGGGGTCCGGGCTGCGTCGAGAATGATGTGAAGGACCGGCTTTAAAAAACATAACGGAGACAGCAACAGATGAAAAAGACCACCATTCTCGGCGGCGCCGTCGCTGTAGCCCTGAGCCTCGCCGCCACTGGCGCGATGGCTGAGGACAAATGCGGTTTGGGCAACGGCAAGAAAGCCACTGGCGAACCGATTCAGATCGGCGCGATCGTCGGCAAAACCGGTCCGGATGACTTCTCGTCCTCCGCTCAGGCAGCCAAGGCCTATTTCGCATGTGTGAACGCGAACGGCGGCATCAATGGCCGTCCCATCCAATACACGATTCAGGATGACACCTGGAACCCGGAAGTTGCTTCGCAAGCAGCTAACAAGCTGGTGAACGACACCAAAGTCGTCGCCATGGTGGGTTCGTCGTCTTTTGTTGAGTGCGGCGCGAACAACAATCTGTACATCAAAGAGGGTGTCGCTTCGGTCGCCGGTGTTGGCGTGCCGCGTGAGTGCTTCTTCGGTAAAAACTACATCTCCTTCAACGCCGGTCCGCGTCAGTCGACCTTGGGCGCTGCTCAGTACATCACTGAGACCTTCAAGCTCAAGAGCCTGACCTGCGTCGCTCCTGGCATCCCTGGATTTGGTGACTGGGTCTGCGCTGGTGTCGAGCAGTACGGCAAAGCGAACAAGATTCCGGTCAAGACCGTGATCTTCGATCCGGGCCAACTCGACGGCAACGCGATCGCACTGCAAATCGCTGCTGCTAAGAGCGAAGGCGTCGTGCTCGGTATGCCGCGCGGCATGATGCTGCCGATCCTGACGGCTGCTGAACAGCAAGATCTGGGCAAGAGCATGAAGTGGGGCCTGCCGACCGCTGCCTATCACGTCGACATGCCAAAGGCTGCAGGCAAGTACTGGCACGACAAGCTGTATGTGCACATGGAGCTGCAACCGCTGGATGGTACCGGTCCGGACAACACCAACTGGCTCGCCATCATGAGCAAGTACGGCGACAAGAAGGATCCACGTGACACCTTCTCGCAAGCTGGCTTCCTCGCAGCCAAAGTGGCTACTGAGGCGCTGCTCGGCATCAAGGGCAACATCGATCGCAAGTCGGCATACCAGGCCATCGTCGCTACCAAGAAATGGAAGACCGACATGATGTGCTCGCCATGGTACTTCGGCACGGGCGAGCGTCACCAGCCGAACCACGCTGGTCGTGCATCGCTGCTGCACAAAGGTGGCTTCAAGACGCTGACCGAGTGCTATCAGTCGAAAGATCCTGAGCTGGAAGATGTGATCAAGGCCGAAGCTAAAGGCGGTCTGGTCAACTGATGCAATGATCTGATTCAACGCGAAACGAGCTCATCATGGAAACACTGCTCCCCTTCATCGTAGTCGGCATCAGCGTTGGCTCGGTGTACGCACTGTCAGGCGTTGGCCTGGTGGTCCTATATCGCGCTAGCGGCGTGGTCAACTTTGCGTTCGGCGCATTGGGTGGTCTGTCAGCAATGCTGTGCTGGCAGGTGCTCGACCTCGAGTATGACGACTGGATGGGTTGGGTCACGGGGGTGGGTGCCGCTACCCTGCTGTCGTGGGCGTACGGGCGCTTTATTGCCCCCTCGCTCACGCATCAGGACAGAGTGGTACGCGCCATGGCCACGCTCGGTTTCGCGTTGATGATCATGGGTATTTCACAGTGGTACTGGGGCGATGATCCTCGTCGCCTCGTACTACCCACTGATTCTGGCGGCATTGAATTCGATGGCCGTCGTCTGATTAGTCACACCCGTGTGGTTGCGCTGATGTTTGCAGCAGGCGCCACCATCGGCATGTTGTGGCTGCTTGCAAAAACACCGCTCGGCTTGCGCATGCGCGCTTTGCAGAGCAACCGTGTACTGGCGGGTCTGGTGGGTGTGCGCGTCAAGCGCGTCGACACCTGGGCCTGGACGCTGGCTGGTCTGCTGGCCGGTATCAGCGGTCTGTTTATGGGCAACATGGTGCGATTGAACCCCATCGTGCTGACCTTCCTCGTTATCCCGGCAATGGCTGCGGCCATGGTGGGACGTATGAATTCTCTGACAGCGACCGTGATTGGCGGACTCGTGATTGGCGTGATCGAGTCCATGCTGAACCTGGTCCCTGAAGTACAGCGCTACGGCTCCGCCACCGCTTTCGTGGTCGCGATCAGCGTCGTGCTGTGGCAGCAGCGACATGGCATCGGCCTGTCGCGTGACAACAGTCATCTGGAGTAAAGCAACATGGCTCGCATCAAGGACAAACCCGATATTCCGCCCGGCACGCCATTCCAGCGCGTGCGCCCGATGCTGATCACCTTCTTTGTGGTCGCGCTGATCGGCCCGTGGGTATTTTCGTCGTACTGGCTGAACACCTTCTCAACGGTCGCCTGCCTGATCCTTGCATCGGGAACCGTGGCGCTGCTGTACGGCCAGTTGGGCATGGTGTCGCTGGCGCAGTTCGCGCTGGCCGGTGTGGGCGGATGGTTCTGTTTGCGCCTGATTCATGGCACCGGTATGCCGTTCGAAGTGGCCCTGGTACTGGGTGCACTGATCGCCGGACTGTTCGGCCTGATTCTCGGCCTGCCTGCCCTCCGTATGCGTGGTCTGTATCTGGCGCTGCTGACACTGATGATTGCCGCCGCCGTGCAAGTCGTATTCAACGTGATCGGCTTCCCTGATGGCGGCCTCGGCTGGACCGGACACGTGATGAACGGTAAGCGCTTGATGATCTCGCGCCCCCTGCTCGCGCCTAGCGATACCGACTACTTCCGCTACACCATGTTCTGGCTTGCCATCGGCATGGGTCTGATCGAATGGGCGCGTGCCACGCTGCCCGGTCGCGCTTGGGGCCTGATCCGTAAATCGGAAGCCGCAGCCATTGCTGCTGGCGTGTCGGTGGTGCGTTACAAAGCCCTCGCCTTCGCGATGGCGGGTACGCTGGCCGGTCTGGCGGGTGGTCTGCTCGCGGGCCTCAACGGCCAGCTCGATAACACCGGCTTTCCGGTCTCTCAATCGATCCTGCTGTACGCGCTGACCATCGTCGGTGGCGCTTATCACTGGATGGGTGCAGTGTTCGCTGGCCTGTTGATTCGTGCACTGCCGGCGCTGCTAAATGACCACGGCGTTGACGGTAACTTGTCGAACGCTTTCTACGGCTTCGCGTTGCTGGTGTCGCTCATCCAAGGTCGTAAAGGACTTGCAGGCCAACTCGCCGATTTCTACAAGTTCGTTCGCGTCAGCCGCATTGTGGAAGGCTCGATTATCTGGGCGGCGATTTCGATCGGTCTGGCACTCGCTGCTGTGCACTTCCAGGCGATGGGCTTTGCTGGTGCGTTGTTCCTGTCGCTGGTGGCGCTGCTGTTCCGTCAGGCGATACCGGGTGTGTGCTGGATGCTGCTCGGCTTCTTCGGCAAGCGTGTACAGGACACGGCAGAGGATGTTGAGGCCTGGTTCTCTCTGCGTCTGTCGCGTGTGCTAAGCGCGGTGGGCATCATGCCCGACCACCGTCTGCTAAAGCGTGCGCTGAACGTGCTCTTCATCGGTTACTTCGTCGGTTGGGTTGTCAATGGCGTGTTCGACGTCGACTACGACGTCGCACTCAGCATCATCTGGGCATCGATTGCGATCCGCTTCCTGATTCAGCTGCTGCTGTATCCAACGATACTGCCGGTGCGCAAGGCCATCGACGAGAAGTATCCGAAACCTTTCGCCGCGTATCGCTAACGGGGACTGATATGATCGAAATTAACGACCTCTGCGTACAGTTCGGCGGTGTCAAACCGATCGACGGACTCACCGTCACGCTGAACCGCCCCATCGTTGGCCTGATCGGTCCGAATGGCGCGGGCAAGACCACGCTACTAAACGTGCTGTCTGGTTTTGTCGAACCGCGACGCGGCTGGGTGAAAGTAAATGGCCAGATGATGACGGGTGTGCCTGCGCACAAGCGCGCTGAATTCGGATTGCGCCGCACCTTCCAGACCGACCAGATCGCCGATGACCTGACGCTACTCGAGAATGTGCAGGCCATCGCCGACCACGCGCAGTTCGACAGCCGTGACGCGGAGCGCAAGGCCGTATATGGCGCTATCGATTTCGTCGGCCTGTCGCATCGCCTCAATCGCAAGGGCGACGCACTGTCGACAGAAGAACGTCACCTCGCCGAAGTAGCGAAGGCATTGATCGGTAATCCCAAGCTGGTGATGCTTGATGAACCGGGTGCCGGCATGAGCGAGACGGAGTCCGAACACCTGCAGAAAGTCATCAAAGGTATTCCGGGCTATGCCAAGGCCCAGGTATTCCTGATTGACCATGATGTCGAACTGATCGCTGCCTGCTGCAATGAAACCATGGTGCTTGATTTCGGCAAGCTGCTCGCCCTCGGCCCGACACTGGAAGTACTAAAGAACCCCGACGTGCAGAAAGCGTATCTGGGCAATTTCGACGATCTGGAGGTGGCAGCATGAGCGCCAAAATCGCACCCGATAATTTGCGCGAGGGCTGGCTCGAGATTCGCGACCTGGTCATGGTACGCGGCACGAAGAAAGCCGTCGAAGGCATCGAGCTGCGCATCGCACCGGGCAAGATCACTGCACTGGCAGGTGCCAATGGCGCCGGCAAAACAAGCACCGTGCTCGGTATCGCCGGCGTGGTCGAGCCTGTGTTTGGTGAGATCTGGCTTGATGGCCGTGATCTGGTCGGCTTAGAACCGGATGAGATTCGTCGCGCCGGCATTGGCACCGTGCCTGAGGGCCACCAGGTGCTGCGCGAACTGACCGTACGCGACAACCTGCTGGTCGCAGCAGGCAGTATGTCGCGTGCAGAAACCAATGCATCAATCGAGCGCGTGCTCGCCTTGTTTCCAGAATTAAAAGAGAAACTGCCGCAGCCCGCTGGCGATCTGTCAGGCGGACAGCAGCAGATGGTCGCGATCGCTCAGGCGCTGATGGTCGAGCCGCGCTTTCTGGTAATTGACGAACTGTCGTTCGGCCTCGCGCCAACGATCGTCGCGCGCTTGGTGCCGATCATTCGCAGGATCGCGGATAGTGGCATTGGTGTCTTGCTTATTGAGCAATTCACTCAGCTGGCGCTGGCTCTCTCGCACCACGTCTATGTGATGTCGCGAGGTAAGGTATCGTACGACGGCGAGCCGGGCAAATTGCGCGACGACCCGGAGATTCTGCATCGCGCCTACTTCCCGGTGTCTGACGCCGAGGCCGTAGGTCTGTAATCAAGACAAGACGTTAATAACACTACCCACACACTCAACCAATACTCACACGCGGAGACATTCATGGACACACGTGTAACAAAGAAAAAACTGGGCTTGAAAGAGCGCTATGCCGCCATGACGCGCGGCCTGCACTGGGACACCACGTACCAGCCGATGGATAAGGTGTTCCCTTATGACCAGTATGAAGGCATCATCGTTCATGACTGGGAAGCGTGGGAAGATCCGTTCCGTCTGACGATGGACGCCTACTGGAAGTACCAGGGCGAAAAAGAGCGCAAGCTGTACGCGGTCATCGAAGCCTTCGCACAGAACCATGGCGAACTGGGTGTTACCGACGCGCGCTACATCAATGCGCTGAAACTCTTCATTCAGGGCGTGACACCACTGGAGTACTACGCTCACCGCGGCTTCGCGCATGCAGGCCGTCAGTTCACCGGTGCGGGCGCCCGCGTGGCCGCGCAGATGCAGGCGATCGACGAACTGCGTCATTGCCAGACTGAGACGCACGCGATCTCGCACTACAACAAGTACTACAACGGCATGCACAACGCGCCGCACTGGTTCGACAACGTGTGGTATCTGTCGGTACCGAAGAGCTTCTTCGAAGATGCGTACACCGGTGGTCCGTTCGAGTTCCTGACGGCGGTCAGCTTCTCGTTCGAATACGTACTGACCAATCTGCTGTTCGTGCCTTTCATGTCGGGCGCGGCGCACAACGGTGACCTCTCGACCGTGACCTTCGGTTTCTCCGCGCAGTCGGATGAGTCGCGTCACATGACGTTGGGTATCGAGTGCATCAAGTTCATGCTCGAGCAGGACCCGAAGAACGTACCCATCGTTCAGCGCTGGATGGACAAG
>CAZXRS010000051.1:0-11749 GCA_964642635.1 uncultured Bifidobacterium sp.
CATCGCATCAGTCCATGTCGCTGTTCGGCGATCGTAAGCTGATCGAGTTGCGCATCCCCGGTGGCAAACCGGGCAAAGAAGGCGGACAGGCATTACAGGAATATGCTGCTGGCTGCGAGCAGACCGAAGCGGGCGATACGTTGACCCTGATCACGCTGCCCAAGCTGGACTGGGCGACGCAAAAGACTGCTTGGTTCGGCGCGCTGCAACAGCATGCGGTCTGCATCGACATACCGAATGTCGAGCGACATCAGCTCGCGAACTGGATTGGCCAGCGCCTTGCCGCGCAGGGACAGAGCGCCGACAAGAACGCGCTTGATTTTATGGTTGAGCGCGTCGAGGGCAATTTACTGGCGGCGCACCAGGAAATCCGCAAGCTGGCGCTGCTGTATCCTGAAGGCCGACTCAGTGTCGAACAGGTGCAGGATGCCGTACTCAACGTGGCACGCTATGACGTATTCAAGCTATCCGAAGCCATGCTCTCGGGAGATGCGGGTCGTGTAACACGCATGCTCGATGGGCTGAAAGGTGAAGGTGAGGCGCTGCCACTAGTGCTATGGGCCGTCGCCGAAGAGATACGCACGCTGCTAAAGCTGAAAGTTGCGACATCGGAGGGAAGACCCCTTCCGGCACTGATGAAGGAATATCGGATCTGGGGACCACGTGAACGGCTCATGGCGCCTGCGCTGGAGCGAGTGAAGCTATCCACACTAGAAAAAGCGCTGGCACAGGCAGCGCTGGTCGACCGCCTGATCAAAGGCTTACGTGCGAAAGATTTCGCAGGCGATGCCTGGGACGCGTTGCTGCAACTGGCGCTGGCCGTAGCGAAGAAATAAGGTAAAGGAATTAGCGATGGACATTCAACACTACATGACCGACATCGGCCGCGCCGCGCGCAAGGCTTCGCGTGCGATGGCCAAGGCCGACACCTCGGCAAAGAATCGCGCACTGCAACTGATCGCTGCCGGCATACGCCGTGATGCGGCCCTGCTCACCGCCGCGAATCAGAAAGATCTTGATGCGGCACGTGCGAACGGGCTTGCTGCCGCGATGGTTGATCGGCTAACTTTGTCAGAGAAAGCGATCGCGACCATGGCCGAAGGGCTAGAGCAGATTGCATCACTGCCGGACCCGATCGGCGAGATCACCAACATGAAATACCGTCCCACCGGCATACAGGTCGGGCAGATGCGCGTGCCGCTCGGCGTGATCGGCATCATTTACGAAGCGCGTCCGAATGTGACGGTGGACGCCGCCGGCCTCTGCATCAAGAGCGGCAATGCAACCATTCTGCGTGGTGGATCCGAAGCGATTCATTGCAATCAGGCGTTGGCAAAACTGGTGAAGGAAGGTCTATCCGGTGCAGGACTGCCGGCCGAGGCCGTGCAGATCATTGAAACCACCGATCGCGCGGCAGTTGGCGCCATGATCACCATGCCAGAGTATGTGGATGTGATCGTACCGCGCGGCGGCAAGGGACTGATCGAGCGGCTGATGAAGGAATCGAAGGTGCCCATGATCAAGCATCTGGACGGCATCTGTCATGTGTACATTGATGACAAGGCTGACGTCGCCAAAGCATTACCCGTGGCATTCAACGCGAAATGCCATCGCTATGGCACCTGCAACACCATGGAAACGCTGCTGGTCGCTCGCGGCATCGCGGCTTCGGTGCTACCCGAACTCGCAAAGCTGTACGCGGACAAGCAGGTTGAATTACGCGCCGATGCGGACGCGCAGAAAATCCTCGCCGGCTACCCGAACCTGAAGCCTGCGACCGAGGAAGACTGGCACACCGAGTATCTGGATGCGATCCTGTCAGTCAAAATTGTTTCTGGCGTCGATGAGGCGATTGATCATATCAATACCTATTCATCGCAGCACACCGATGCCATCATTACCGAAGACTACTCGCGCTCGCTGCAATTCCTGCGTGAAGTGGATTCGGCATCAGTGATGGTCAACGCCTCGACGCGCTTCGCGGATGGCTTTGAATATGGACTCGGTGCCGAGATCGGCATTTCGAACGACAAGCTACATGCACGCGGCCCGGTCGGCCTCGAAGGTCTGACCTCAGTGAAATACGTTGTTTTCGGTCACGGGGAAGTGCGGGTATGACGATGGCTTATCTGTGGATCAAGGCACTGCATATCGTTCTCATCGCCTCATGGTTTGCAGGCCTGTTTTATCTGCCACGCATCTTCGTGAATCTTGCGATGGAAACTGAGCCGGCCGCGATCAACCGGCTGCTGCTTATGGCGAACAAGCTGTACCGCTTCATGACCATCCTGATGATTCCCGCACTGATACTGGGTCTGGTGATGTGGCTCTACTATGGGGTCGGCCAGCAAAGTGACTGGATGGTTCTGAAGCTGGCTATCGTGGTCGTGCTTGTCGGTTACCACCATATGTGCAAAAGCCTGCTGAAGAAATTCGAGCGTGGCGAGAATACCCGCTCGCATGTCTGGTTCCGCTGGTTCAACGAACTGCCCGTTCTCGGTATGCTCGGCGCGGTGGTGCTGGTGGTGCTAAAGCCTTTCTGAAAAAATTCCGGAGACGACTATGGGTAAGTCCATCGAATACTTCGCTGCGCCTCAATCGCCATGGACCTACCTCGGTCATGAGCGTTTTGTCGCACTAGCAAAACAATACGGTGCACAGATTCTGCTCAAACCCGTCGATGCAGCAAAAGTATTCGCAGCCACCGGTGGCGTGCCGGTGGCGCAGCGTCCGCCGGCCCGCCAAGCCTATCGCCTGGCCGAACTCGCTCGCTGGAGCAAGCACCTCGGCATGCCACTGAATTTGCATCCGAAATTTTTTCCGGTATCGGGCGAGCCGGGTGGCAAGCTGATCATTGCAGCGCTCCATGCAGCTGGCACTCATGAGGCCCTTGCATTGCTGGGCGCACTGGGTCGCGCATGCTGGGCCGAAGAGAAAAATATCGGCGACGCGGATACGCTGGTGGCGATTTCAAATAGCATTGGCCTCGATGGATCTGCCCTGCTGAAACTGTCGAGCAGCGAAACTGTTGCTGCGGATTTTGCGCGCAATACGGATGAAGCAATCGCAGCCGATGTATTTGGCGTGCCTTGGTATCGCATTGATGGCGATGGCTTCTGGGGGCAGGATAGGTTGGAGTTTATTGAGCGCGCGCTGAAGCGATAACGGTTGTTTCACGATGGATTCCAGCTTGCGCTGGAATGACGTATTTAGCACCAATGCACTTAAACTTGTCATCCCAGCGCAAGCTGGGATCCACATTCATAGCATTGCAATCAAGTCGGTCCATTCGGGAACCGACCTCACGGACAAAAGGTACTCCATGGCACACTCCTACTTCTGCCCCTGCCCTCGCGGCCTAGAGACGGCGCTCGCCGAAGAACTCAACGAGATCGCCGCTCTCAGTAAGACACTAAAAATCCACAATACTGTCCCCGGTGGCGTGCACTGCTCAGGCACGATGCCGGATGCAATGCTGCTGAACCTGCACTCGCGCATCGCCTCACGCGTACTCATGCGCATCGCGCACGCAGGCTATTCCAACGAAAACGATATCTACGATCTCGCGCTCGGCGCGAAATGGGAAGAGTGGTTCGATATCGACCGAACCATCCGGGTCGATGTGAACGCGATCAAGTCGCCCCTGAAGAGTCTCGAGTTCGTCACACTGAAGATCAAGGATGGCCTGTGCGACCGCTATCGCGACCGTCTCGGTGAGCGACCGTCAGTGAATACGCGCGCACCCGACATGCGCATCTGGGGCTTTCTTGACGCGCGTACCGTCACGATTTACCTCGATACCTCCGGTGAAGGCCTGTTCAAACGTGGCTGGCGCATGGAAACCGGCGACGCACCACTGCGCGAGAATCTCGCCGCAGGATTACTGCGCACCGCAGGATGGAAACCGGGCACGCCGCTGCTGGATCCCATGTGCGGCTCTGGTACTTTGCTGATCGAGGCGGCGCAGATGCTCGCTGGTATTCCACCCGGTATGCACCGTGGCTTTGCCTTCGAAAAGTTCAAGGGATTCAGCCAGACAGAGTGGGACGCGATACGCGCCTCAGTCAAGCCATCATCACTTCCAAGCAAGCCCACCATCTTCGGCAGCGACATCTCCGGTGACATGCTGGTGATGGCTCGCAACAACTTGCAGCGTGCGGGCATCACCTTCGATATTCCGCTCAAGCAGATTGAAGCGCAGGAAGTAAAGCCACCGACCGGCATTCCCGGCTTGCTGATTGCGAACCCGCCCTATGGCGAGCGTATCGGCGTGCGAGGCGACCGCACTCAGGAGCCGGATGAACTGGCCGCAGCGTTCTTTAGCGCGTTCGGCAGCACACTCAAGCAGCGCTTCGCCGGCTGGACTGTCTGCCTGTTCACCGCCGATCTCACACTTCCGCGCATGCTACGTTTGAAAGAATCAAAAAAAACGCCGTTTTTCAACGGCGCTATCGAGTGCAGATTGTTCCGGTTCGAGATGGTGGCGGGGTCGAACCGGCGTGTTTAAAAGTCTTCAGAATAATTCCACCCCTCTGCATGTAGCTTTACCGTTTGCATTGTCGTTTCCAGTTCAGTGTCATTTCCTGAAAATTCCATCGACGTCTTGATACTGAGTTTCGCATCCTGATCGATAAAGACGCTGGGGCGCTTGCCTTCATCATCCTGAATCTGACTAGCTCGCCGGGGGTTTTGGCCATTGTTTGCGTACAACCTTAGCTCTACAGACACTACGAGTTCTCCAGAAGCGCTTATGTCATAAGTGAACTCGTATTCAGATCTACCCCTCGGAATAATAGGCGACCCATCATGCAACCTAATTGGGGATACCGTCCCCGGAAGCCCGCCGCAAGTCACTTGCTGTAGATAGATCATCAAATTTTGTGACAGATAGTTGCTGACCTTCAGGCAAAAATTCGGACTCTTTTTGCTTCTACTAATAAAATCAGCAATTTCAAGCGGCGATGTAACGCGTTGCAGCGAACCGTCTTTTCCTCGAATTTGATGAATAGCTCCATCGCGGTAAAAATCTGCCAGGAACGTTGGCTTGAACAATTTCAAGATTTTATCCTTATCGCCGACTGACATAACCTCCAGTTCTTTGGGAAGACTTGTACTGTCGTTCATCCACGAATTCAAGAATTTTTTGGCACCGATGATCGCATTGGACTTATGTGGCTCTTTGTCGAAATCAATTTCCTTATCGATTATCTCGTTTCTCGACCGAGCCATCGCATCGTCTCGTAAATTATTGAGCGTCTCTTCGTCAAGTTCTATTCCAGAGTCCTGAAATATTTCACGCAATTTTGCATAAATTCGAATTTTCTTGTCCGCTTCCGAGACTGATGCATTACTCGAATCTTGTATTATTTTTCGCACGGCTTTCGCTGCTTTATTCCGATCCAAAATCGATAGCGATGCAGGTATGTTACTTGTCGTAATAGGGCATGGAGGAGCTGTATCGATAACGTTTTTCGAAGAACTTTTTTCGCTGATTGGCGATATTTTTTGTATCCCTTCGGATAAATTAGCCGCAATTTTTTTGAAATTTTTGCTGACTTTCTTGCGCAGACGCCTTACATGGCCACCATGATCATCGGCAGTCTTTTCATCAGCGCTAGGCGAGTTGGAGGAGGACGATCCGGACCCACTGGAGTCGTCTTCCACATGATCTTCCGGGAGTACCGGCAAGTCGTAGCTAGAACTACGATCAGACGTCAGCTTCGGCGGTGTGCTCGGTAAATTGGATGTAGCCGGAGGTGCCTTCGAGGGCTTGCCGCCAATTTGAGCTTCGTAATTTATGCTTGTGGAATTGGTTTTGAGGTCCACCAACGGAATCGGGCTCATATTTTTGAAGGGCGGCGGCGGAACCTTGTCCAAACCCTGCGTCTCGGCTTGTGGCGGAACTTCTCCCCGTTTAGATTTCAGCTCATCCAGTCGTTTCCAGTGACTGTGCATTTGTGCGATTCGGTCAAGCATGGCAATAACTCCATAATTCATATCAAACGGGAGTTTTCGTAACCGATATCAAGCCTTCGTTCCCCAGTATTTCGCATCTCACCCACCGGCCAGCAATCGAGGACGCGCTCGATTGAGGCGATGGGATATCCTAGAGCCTTATAGGTTCCAAGGCGCTGCAGATCATGTCAAATTCCATCACGTTACCTAAGCTGCGCGATCCACAACTGCACCATTCTGATGCCCTGATCGACGGCGAGTGGATGGGTGGCGCTCAGCAGTTTGAGGTCATTAATCCCGCTACGGGTGCCCAGATCGCTGCTGTGGCTAATCTCGGCCCAGCCGATGCGGAGCGCGCGATTACAGCTGCTCATCGTGCCTTCCCTGCCTGGGCTGCGAAGTCCGGCAAGGAACGCGCCCAAATACTGCGCAAGTGGTTCGATCTCATTCTTGCGAATATGGATGACCTCGCGCAGATCATGACCGCCGAGCAGGGAAAGCCTCTGGCCGAGGCCAAGGGCGAGATTGTGTACGGCGCCAGCTTTGTGGAATGGTTTGCCGAAGAGGCGAAGCGCGTGAACGGGGATGTACTCGCCTCTCCATCCTCCGACAAGCGTCTTCTGACGCTGAAACAAGCCATCGGTGTATGCGCAGCGATCACCCCTTGGAACTTCCCGATCGCGATGATTACCCGGAAAATCGCTCCCGCACTGGCCGCCGGTTGCACGATTGTGATTAAACCTGCCGAAGCAACACCCTTGTCGGCGCTCGCACTGGCAGAGCTTGCGCAGCGTGCCGGCATGCCGCCCGGGGTGATCAATGTACTGACTGCAGACAGTGAGCATTCCATCGAGATCGGCAAAATCTTTTGCTCCAGCCCTGTCGTGCGACATATCTCATTCACCGGCTCGACCGAAGTTGGCCGTATTCTAATGGCGCAAAGTGCGCCAACGATCAAGAAGCTCGCCCTCGAACTCGGTGGGCATGCGCCTTTCATCGTGTTTGATGATGCAGACATCGACGCCGCTGTACAGGGTGCGATGGTGTCCAAGTACCGCAATGCGGGACAAGCCTGTGTTGCGACCAATCGTTTCTTCGTACAAGACAAGGTGTATGCGGAGTTCGTGCAGAAACTGAGCGCCGCATCAGCAAAGATCAAGGTAGGCAACGGTGCGGAGACCGGTGTGCAGCAAGGTCCGCTGATTGACCGACAGGCGGTTGCCAAAGTCGAAGAGCATGTCAGCGATGCACTGTCCAAAGGAGCGAAGCTAGAGGTGGGTGGGCACGCTCATGAACTCGGCGGCCTGTTCTTCCAGCCAACAGTGCTGTCAAATGTAAGCCCGAACATGAAGGTAATGCGCGAAGAAACCTTCGGACCGGTAGCCGCTGTCATTCGTTTTAGTACCGAAGATGAAGCGATCGCTTCAGCAAACGACACTGACTTTGGTTTGGCTGGCTACTTCTATACGCGGGATATCGGTCGTGTCTGGCGAGTCGCAGAGAAACTTGACTATGGTATGGTCGGTATTAACACCGGCATGATCTCGAATGAGGTTGGCCCATTCGGTGGCGTTAAACAATCCGGTCTCGGCCGAGAAGGCTCGAAGTACGGCATCGATGAATACCTCGAGCTGAAGTATCTGTGTATGGGCGGCATCTGACCTCTACCGTGAATCCCACTTCCCCCTCGGCGGGTCGCCTCGCGCTATTGCTGGCTGCATTGGCGATGCTCGGCCCATTTTCTGTCGACGCCTACCTTCCTGCTTTCCCAGCGATCGCCAGCTCACTGCAAACCGGCGCCTTGCAAGTACAGCAGTCACTGACCGCGTACATGGCATCGTTCGCAGTGATGATCCTGTGGCATGGCGCTTTGTCGGACGCCTTCGGACGCCGCAGTGTCGTTTTGATCTCACTAGCGGTGTATGCCGTAGGCTCGATTGCCTGTGCATCGGTGAACAGCGTCGAGTACTTATGGCTGTTCCGCATGCTGCAGGGTGTGTCTGCAGGCGCTGGGGTCGTCATTGGTCGTGCGATCACACGTGACTTGTACGCAGGCGCTGAAGCCGAGAAGATGCTCTCACTGGTAACCATGATCTTTTCGATCTCTCCGGCCATTGCGCCTGTGGTCGGTGGCTGGGTTATTACGGTATCTGATTGGCGCACCATCTTTCTGTTGCTATGTGTATTCGCGCTGATGATGCTCACGCTGTGCTGGTACTGGCTGCCAGAATCGCTGCCTGAACATAAGCGTCAGCCGTTTAATCCAACCTCACTGTGGACAAATTACCGGCAGATCTTTATATCGAAACGCTTCCAGCTAAAGGCCGGTGCGATCGCATGCAATTTCTCCGGGCTATTTTTATTTGTTGCGTCGGCACCCGCCATCGTGACCGAGCACTTGCAGCTAGGCCCGAATGAATTTTCCTGGCTATTCGTACCGGCGGTGGCCGGCATCTTCTTCGGCGCACTCGCGGCGAATCGCATGGCAGGGCGTGCCGGCCCCGGCAGGCAAATACGGATTGGTTTCGTATTGCTGATTTCAGCTGGCTTGCTGAATGTGGGATATCACCTGCTCTTCCCACCCGCACTACCTTGGACGGTGGCACCTCTATTCCTGTACACCATGGGCATGTCGATGGTCGCGCCGGGATTGACGCTGCTAGTGCTTGATCTGTTTCCCTCGATTCGCGGTACGGTGGCCTCCTGCCAGTCATTCACCATGACGATGCTGTCAGCCATTGTTGCCGGGGTCGTATCGCCGCTGCTGAATCATTCTATGTTGGCACTGGCTGTGGGGCAGTTTGCGTTTGCGCTGACAGGATGGATGCTCTGGCGTTTAAGCATTGAGGCATCTTTATTTTCAAATAAATGACTTAAAAAATATCTTTGCCTTTGACGCGGCAATCATGCTGAATTGAATCCAGAAAACATAGTCTATCAACGTCATCGTGCTAAAATCGATAGGTATTCCAAAATTTCAATTCAAAGGATATTCAAATGAAAAAAATAATCACTTTGGCTACACTTTTTCTCACTGGTACCGCAATGGCTCAACAGGCAGGCACCAGCGAAACAGGTATTCGTTATAACGAAGTTTCAGTCGGCTACAACAGCGCGTCGGTCTCCGGTTCGACTCTCCAGGGGTATACCGTTATGGGCTCCGCCTTGCTGGAACAGAATTTCACAGTGGATGCGTCCTATACTGATGTCAGTAAAACTGGCACTTCCATTTCGAGTACGGCGCTTAACGTAGGCTATCGAATGGGCGTTGCGTCGAATGTCGATGTTGGCGTGAAGCTCGGCTACATTGATCAAGGTGGTGGTAGCCCAGAGTCAAGCTATGTGGTGAGCGCCGGCGTTGGCGCAGTGGTGGCTCCGAATGTTGTGCTATCGGGCAACGTATCGTACACAGGACTGACTTCCACTGAGTATCTGTACGGCGCAGGTCTAGCCTATTACCTAACCGAAAATACTACGATTCGCGGCTCGGTCCGCGCTTCAAGTGGGACTGTAGATACCACGACATATGCACTCTCCGTTGGATATAACTTCTAATACCCGACGTCCCTGAGGTCGAAAAAAAATGCCGCTTCAAGCGGCATTTTTTATTCGATTCAATACAACGAATCAGTCGGCCTTCTTCTCACCCTTGCCGAACCAGCCCGACACGGTATCCACTGTCGAGTCATAAGCCGACGACATTGTCGAGCAGCCGGTCGACAGCAGAACAACAGCGATCAAGGTGGAAGCAGTCAGGCAGGTTTTCAAGGTCTTCATTTTTAGTCTCCGGCGGATAAGGGGCTGAGTGACACGCTCAGCCGCCATGATGGATCGTCTCTGCCCGGACCAATGGACGCCGGGCGCTCAGCATTGCTGAACCCTATTCTAGTTGATAGATAGCAACTTTTGTCAGTATAGATATCAGAATGGAATCGTATTGCCTTCGATCTTTTTAATTTTGCAGGTAGTTCCGATAAAATCCGCCCTACTGCGGGTGTATTTCAATGGTAAAACGGCAGCTTCCCAAGCTGCACATGGGGATTAGATTCCCCTCCACCCGCTGCAAACAACCACCCCCGGCGACATGACCGATTCCCCGATAGACACGACCACCCGCTCGATGCTGTACGACCCGACAGACCACCGCATTCGCAGCTTCGTCACGCGCGCCGGTCGGCTGTCGACAGGGCAGGCACGTGCTCTAGAGTCGCTGGGTCCGCGCTATTGCCTGCCGTTTGAAAAGCGTCTGCTGAATACCGAAGCAGCATTCGGACGCCATGCCCCGACTATCTTGGAAATCGGCACCGGCATGGGCGAGACCACCGCGCATATTGCGGCGCTGATGCCGGAGAAGCATTTCATCGGTGTAGAAGTACACACGCCGGGTATCGGCAGCCTGTTGAAACTGATCAGCGAGCATGAACTGCACAACCTTCGTCTGATTCAGCATGATGCGTTTGAGGTGGTGACCCACATGCTCGCGCCGGAATCACTCGCCGGCGTGCATGTGTTCTTTCCGGATCCTTGGCACAAGGCCAGACATAACAAGCGCCGGCTAATACAAGGGCCGTTCGTGCAGTTGCTTGCCTCACGAATCCAACCAGGCGGCTACCTGCATTGCGCCACTGACTGGGAAGACTATGCGGTGCAGATGCTCGAGGTGCTGTCGGCCGAGCCTATACTCAAGAACACGGCTGATGGCTATGCAGAACGTCCTTCATACAGACCAGTGACCAAGTTCGAGAACCGCGGCCTGAAGCTTGGCCACGGTGTTTGGGATCTGGTATTTGAAAAACGCTGATTCAAGCCGCCTCAAGCCCGGCCACCAGCGCAATCAGCTGCTCGCCATAGGTCTCGAGCTTCTTCTCACCCACACCAGACACCTGTCTGAGTTCATTCAGCGTGACTGGCATGGCACGCGCAATTTCGCGCAAGGTGGCATCATGGAAAATTACATAAGCTGGCACGTTATGTGAACGCGCAGTCTCTACGCGCCACCAGCGTAGCTTCTCGAATAGCGCCTGCTGCGGCACTGACAAATCAATCTCGCTAAATCCGCTCGGCTTGGATACAGGCCGGCGCTGCTTCACCGGTTTTTGATATTGGCGCATCGCGACACTGCGCTCACCTTTGAGCACTGCGCGCGCCGCCTCCGGCAAGCGCAAGGCGCCGAAGTTCTCATGATCGATCTCGACCAGTCCCAGCGCTATTGCCTGTCGCAAGATCGCGCGCCACTCCGGCTCAGGCTTGTCAGATCCGATACCGAAGGTCGACAGCTTGTCATGCCCCCACTGCTTCACTTTCTCGCCATCGCTACCGCGTAGCACCTCGAGTACATGCACCGCGCCGAAACGCTGACCGGTACGGTAAATCGTCGACAACAATTTCTGTACCGCTTCGGTCGCATCGAAGGCCTGAGGTGGATTCAGACAGGAATCGCAATTGCCGCAGGGCTGACTCGGCTGACCGAAATACTCCAGCAGCCGAACGCGACGACAGCCTAGCGTTTCGCACAGGCCCAGCATCGCATCAAGCCGCGCGGACTGCATACGCTTAAACTGGATATCGGCTTCCGACTCATCGATCATTCGGCGCTGCTGTACGACGTCCTGCAAGCCGTAAGCCATCCACGCATCGGCGGGCAAACCATCGCGGCCGGCACGTCCGGTTTCTTGGTAATAACTCTCGAGCGATTTAGGAATATCATGGTGAATTACAAAGCGAACATCGGGTTTGTCAATGCCCATTCCAAAGGCAATAGTGGCCACAACCACATCGACTTCTTCCATCAAAA
>CAZXRS010000052.1:0-11743 GCA_964642635.1 uncultured Bifidobacterium sp.
ACATGCCGGTCATGATGCGCCGTATCGGCGACAAGCCATTTGCGGCCCCGGATTGCTCTTCCGGCGTGACCAGGATGAAACGCAGACCCGGTAGCGGTAGCGACTGCTTGATGGACTTGTACACACGCGCTTTGTCGTTCGCTTGCATGGGTTGCAGCCACAGTGGCCCGCGCGAGCAGAGCGCGACCGAGCCCAGCCGACCAAAGCGGCGAACGATGAATTGCGCGTACGCCAGCGTCACGCCATCCTGCTCGACGCGTGCTCGCAGCACGGGTACGCCGAGCGAGAACAGGGTGCTGCCGTAGGCCCAGTCTTGCTGCAGCGAGCCGAGCGCGGCCGCATGCGCAGCGTCCCACGCCGCCATATCGTGACCGCCCCAGTGCACCTGCATTCGATTAGAATCGGTCGCCATCAATGACTCCGGAGCGCCCAATGTTCGAACGCCTGAAAGCCAAACGACGCGAACAGTTCGTGATGGGCCATCGCCTGCCCGAAGCCCGGCTCACGGTGTGGGCAGCTTTCTGGGGATTTGTGATGTTCGGCCTGCCGGTACTCGCGCTCGGGCTGATATTGGACGGACTGGTTCAATGGGTCTCGGGCCGCTGCGTCGGCCTCTGGTGTTATTTTTAAGCAGTGATTTTAACCCCGAGCCATAGAAACAAAAAACCACCCGTATTGCGCTTTGCTGGCCGGACCAGCGCAACGCGGACCGTTACTGGTTCGTGTCGTCGGCGTCGCGCGCCATGATCGTGGTAGGAAACGCATCGCCCCTGAGTGGCAGCAGATAGGAATCCGGCACCGGTCCCCGGTGTCGCCACAGTACCCGGCCATGGTTCATCCACATCTGCAGCTGTCGGCACTCGACTTCCCACAGGAAGCCCTTGCCATGCATGTTGATATCCCCCTCGGCATACGGACCCAATACTCGAACGATCAGACCGATGTTATGCAGGTGCTCCGCGCGGATCACGAGCGCAATGTCGCTTGGCTGGCAACGAAGTTTCATGGCATCCTCCCGCAGGCTATGTAACGCCGGTGCGAAATCGCGCATTTGCTATTGGCCAAACGAGCCTGCAAGAGCGGCCTGTTTCCGTCAAAATTGACTTGCGTCAATGTTGCGTCGCAATCATTTACCTACTCTGAGCCGGACTACCCTGACCCATGGATCGCCTGATGCCGACATTCTTGAAAATGGGTGTGCTGCCAGCCACCCTGATGCTGGTCACTGCTATCGCGCAAGCTGGCTGGGTGCCTGTAGCGCGCATGAACGATTCGGCCGCCGATCTGTACCGCACATACATCGACCCTCAATCCGTTGTGCGTAAAGGCGAGCATGTGACTCTGAAAGTACTGATGAATTACCGTGAGCGATCTGAGGAGGGGATTGCTTCTGCAATTGGCGTGAACGAGTTCGACTGCCTGAATGACCGCATGCGTAGCCGTTCCGTGACGGCCTATGGCGAGCCCGACGGCAAAGGTCGGGTGATCCGTGAATTCAAGAATGTCGGTGCCTGGAGTCCGGTGGCGCCGGGTACGACCTATGAGGCGCTGCTGGAGAGTGCCTGCGATTTCTATCCGCAGTGGTGGTCAGAGTAAGAGGCCGTTGCCCGCTTACTTCTCTTCGCGATTGTCGTCTTCCAGCTGTTGCAGATTGCCGAGCACTTCCTGCTGCCCGGCTTTCACGCGGGCGATTCGCTCGGCAAGATTGACTTGATAGGTCTGCATACGAACCGTGATCGGTTCGGCATCAGAATTCTCGGCGGCCTCAGCGTGCGGGGCGACAGGGTTTCCGTCCTCATCTCTCAGTATCGAATGACCGCGCTCGGTAGGGCTCTGCAAAGGAGCGCCGGAACCATCTGAGATCAAACGCTGTTCGACCGGGCCGCTACGCTGTGCGGATTCATGCGCTGCGCTCTTCGGAAATCGCTGTCCGGGTAGCTGTGTCGAGCCGTCGCGGCGGAAGACCTCGAAACCTTCCGGGGGTGGCGTAGCTGCGTCGTTAGGATCTTGGCTCATCAAACCTGTGTGGTGATTTCTCCAGCTTGCCGTTAGCGGCAACACTGACGTTGATCCGAGGACGCATCGCGACCTGTCGCTTTATTGCTTACACTCTACTTCGAACTGCTCCCGCGCACGAACCAGATTTTCCCAGTTCTCATTGGGATGCTCGAGCTTAAAGGCATCCTGCTTGGCCTCGACACATTTGTCGAATTCTGATGTGCAGCCCGCGCTGAGCGCGGTCGCGACGATAAAAAAAATACGGATGTTTATTCGCTTCATTCGAGTGACCTCTCTTCGAGGATGGAATCGAATCGTACTGCGCTTATTTGCCGCAGGCGAAGCGCCAGCCGCCCGCGCCGCCTGGATTCTGGGTCAGCTTGTCGACCGGACCGGGCGTAGTCACATGACCGATCAGGCTGCCCTGAGCCATGCGTTCCGTGTACATCGAGTAGGAGATGATCTGTGAAGTCTCTGCCCGGCAGTTGTACTCTTTCAGAATCTTCATCGATAGCATGCCGCGCGGACCGGGCTCGCGATACGACTGGATTTCCTGAATACGGCGCAGGTCACCGTTTGTGGACAGGGTGGAGGTATCCGAATACACCGTGGTGCCGCGGATGTTTTCGAAGACCTTGACCAAGTCCGCATGGGCGACACCGCTGGCCAGCAAGGTCACGGAAAGAAGCAGGGTGTTGAATTTCATCGGGTCTCGGGTGAGGTCAGTTATTAGAAGAATAAGTCACCGCCGACATCATGTTCTGTCGCCGGTGTTCGATGCGCATTTTATACCGACTGAAATGGAATCCTGTGAGGGAGGGTGAACGTTCGGGGTTTAAAAAACTTTGATTCGAGTCAAATTTTTCAGGATGCGACGTAAGGGAAATGGCGAAGTCTTCACGCTCGACCGCATGAGTATCTTTCAATTTTCAGTCGCAGCGATTCGTGTCACCATCATTGTAGATTCGATCCCCCCGGAGAAACGATGTCCACAGTGAGTCAGCGCGCGCAAGGTCTCGGTACCGAGAACGCATTTATTGTCCTTGCCGAAGTCAATCAGCTGATGCGAGAAGGGCGCGACATCGTGTCGTTCTGTATCGGACAGCCGGACTTTCATACGCCGGTCAATGTGCAGGATGCGGCAGTCCGGGTCATCCGCGAAGGCCGGCATGGGTACACACCATCAGCGGGTATTGCCGAACTGCGTGAGGCAGCAGCTATGGAAATCGCGCGTACTCGCGGTATTCCGGTCGATGCTGATGATGTGGTGGTGGCAGCCGGCGCGAAACCTTTTATTGGTTACACCATCCTCTCTGTGACTGATTACGGGGCAGGTGATGAAGTGATCTATCCGGTGCCGGGTTTCCCGATTTACGAATCGCAGATCAAGGCCAATGGTGCAGTCGGTGTGCCGATTTTCTTGCGTGAGTCACGTGACTTCAGTCTGGACCCGCAAGAGTTGGCCGCCAAAATCACGTCAAAGACTAAGCTGCTGATACTGAACTCACCGCAGAATCCGACCGGCGGCATTATTCCGAAGCAGGATATCGAAGCGATCGCAGCGATCTTGCGCCAGCATCCGAACGTCTGGGTGTATGCCGATGAGATTTATGGGCGCCTGATTTATGACGGCGAGTTTCACTCGATCGCGTCCGAACCCGGCATGCAGGAGCGGACCATTATTTCCGATGGTTTGTCCAAGACCTATGCCATGACCGGCTGGCGTCTGGGCTACGTCGCTAATCGCAAACTCGCGCCGTATTTCACGACCTGGATTACGAACACCGAATCCTGCGCATCACAAATTACACAATGGGCTGGCGTCGAAGCGCTCACCGGTCCTCAGGATGACGCCGAGCGCATGCGCGCAATCTTTATGCAGCGGCGTGATCTCATCGTCGGTCTGCTGAACGCGGTGCCGGGTGTTTCTTGCAAGCTGCCAGGCGGCGCCTTTTATGCATGGCCCAATGTGACTGAAGCCTGTCGAATGACCGGTTGCAAGGATTCGGAGGAATTCCGCAAACGGCTGCTGAACGAAGCAGGCGTGGCCGTACTGGCCGATATCCATTTCGGACCGCGCGCCGAAGGCGAGGGCCAGCACATCCGCCTCAGCTACGCGGCCTCGGACGAAGCGATTCGTGAAGGCGTGGGACGCATCGCCGACTTCGTCCGAAAGAATACGCGTTAATCAATAGCGCTCATCCAATCTGAAAATCGAACTTAATCACGGAGATCTCTATGACAAACCAACAGAAAAAAGTGGCGCTGGTCACTGGTGCCGGTGTCGGCATCGGCAAAGCGACCTCACGCGCGCTGCTAAAGGCGGGCTATCACGTAGTGCTCACCGGGCGCAATCTCGACAAGCTGCAGGCGGCCATCGCTGACATCGGCGGCAATGAGGCGAACACGCTCGCGGTGTCCTGCGATGTCGGTGATCCGGCCGCAGTAAAACAGTTGTTTGATGCCATTACGAAGAAATTCGGTCGTCTTGATCTGCTGTTCAATAACGCCGGCATCAGTGCACCAGCGGTGCCCATGGAATCGCTGACCTATGAGCAGTGGAAAGCCGTGGTGGATACCAACCTGACCGGTCCCTTCCTGTGCGCCCAAGAGGCGATGCGCATGATGAAAGCGCAGCAGCCGCAGGGCGGACGCATCATTAACAACGGTTCGATTTCTGCGCATGCGCCACGGCCGATGTCGGCGCCCTATACCTCCACTAAGCACGCAATGACGGGCCTGACCAAATCCATCGCGCTCGACGGCCGGGCATTCCATATCGCCTGCGGCCAGATCGATATCGGCAATGCGGCCACCGAGATGACCGACCGTATGGCCGCCGGCATCATTCAGGCCGACGGCTCCACCCGGGTCGAGCCGCGGATGGAGGTCGATCATGTCGCCGATGCTGTGGTGCAAATGGCGAGTCTTCCACTGGAAAGCAATATACTTTTTATGACCATTATGGCAACGAACATGCCGTATGTTGGGCGTGGATGAGGGTTTAAATTCAATAAAGCTGTTATTTATCAATGACTTATTGTTTTCTCTCGCCAATCGGAAAACTGGCCTTGTGCGCCGCACCAAATATTTCTTGACACGAAGGGCCGGCGTAGGCAAACTTCGGTTTGATGCATTGCACAAGCAGTTCCCACTCAACGAAAACGGAGAGAGCCACCATGAATATCGCCATCGACCAGCTGTCCAAAGCCACCAAGACCCAGACCGAAGCACAAATTCACGCCCTGTCGGCCATCGCCGAAAAAGCTATGCACGCTGTCACCGAGCTGGCCGAGCTCAATGTGGCGACCGTGAAGGCATCCATGGAAGACGGTTCCGCGATCGCGTCCGAGATTCTGGCGGCTAAAGACCCGCAGGCTGCGTTCATCATCGTTCAGTCGCAGGCACAGCCGACCGCTGAAAAAGCGGCATCGTATGGCCGTCATCTGGCTGCGATCGCTACCAAGGCACAAGCCGAGCTGGGCAAAGTTGCGCAAGAGCGCGTTGCTGAGACCACTGCACATTTCAACGCATTGGTGAACGATCTGAGCAAAGCAGCACCGGCGGGTAGCGAGCCGATGGTTGATCTGTTCAAGGCGAATCTCGCTAACTTCAACGCGATGTACGACCAGTTCACGAAAGCTGGCCAGTCGGCCTACGACCAGTTCCATTCGCACCTGGGCGAAATGGGTAGCCACTTCGGCGGTTCGTCGAAGCCGGCCAAGTCGAAGAAGGCCGCTGCTGCAGCGTAATTCGTCGCAACGCTAAAAAACAAAGGCTGCCTCGGCAGCCTTTGTTCATTGTGGTCGTTAAAATAGTGGTAGCTGTGAGTCCTGCAGCAAATGATCGGTGACGAATTGCAGCAGTAGTCGGTGATGCGCACCTTCATGCCATTGCGGCTGCATGTATTTTTTCCAGTACCAATTCTCTTCGCTCTCCGGATGGCAGCCGATGAGACCGACCGTCCCCTGAACGATCGCCATCGCATCGCCATTAGCGTAGGTGGCCACTTCGTCATAGTCGCCGCCAATGAACGTCGGCCCGTCATAAAAGTACATGCGCTCGGCCTCGCCCAGCCAGCTGACCTGTGCGGTGGTGCCGTAGGAAGATTTGATCTCTGCGCTGCGCCGTTTGATGTATTGCTTTACGCGCGTGTCGGTAAGGATGTCGAAGTAATAGGCATCTGCCCAGTAGGCGCCCATGCAGATACCGAGATACTTGCCGCCACGCTTGAGGAACTTGCGGATTTCCTTCAGGTTCGACTTCATTAGCCCTTTGAAGGTACCGGCATCACCGTAGCCGCCGGGGAACACCACCATCTCTATGTCGTCGAAAAATCCTTCCTGCACGGCATGTCGCGTGAAGATGCGCAGGTTATAGACAGGCGAGAGCGCCTTGATGATTCCGTTAACGGATTCAATCGAGCAAATAGGGTGGTGCAGGAAAATGGCGATGTTCTTTTTCACGGCGTGGTCATCTGTCAGACCCGGGGTTGTGCCGCGCCTGAGAGGCAGGTATCCGGGACCGAACCGCAGTGTATAGCACATCGCCTACGCGCTGTCGCACATTGCTTGGACACGCCGCAGCGGCGTCATCGATGCGCTCGGCTATGATGACGTCCAACATGATTATCAGGGGTCGTCATCAGCGGGTCGTTTTGGCCTGCCGTAGATCCCGCCACTCACACTGAACGAAGCATGATCGCTCTGATCGAAGCCCGCCGAGCCGGGGTGATGTCCCGCCAGCAGTGGCTCCCCAACATCATCGCCGGCATCGTTGTTGGCGTAGTCGCGCTGCCGCTGGCGATGGCCTTCGCGATCGCTTCAGGCGCCAGGCCGGAGCAGGGCATCTACACCGCGATCATTGGCGGGGGATTGATCTCGCTGCTGGGTGGCAGTCGCGTGCAAATTGCCGGGCCTACGGGCGCGTTCATCGCCATCCTGGCCGGCATCACCGCAACGTACGGCGTCGCCGGGCTACAAGTCGCTACGCTGATGGCGGGAGCGATGCTGGTTCTGATGGGTATGGCACGCATGGGGGGAGTGATCAAATTCATTCCAGCACCTGTGGTCGTCGGCTTTACCGCGGGCATCGGTGTGATCATCTTCGTCGGCCAGTGGAGTGAATTTCTTGGCTTACCTAAACCCGACGGCGCGCACTTTCACGAAAAGTTGTGGCACCTGATACTGATGCTGCCTGACGCGCATGTGCCCACTCTCGCGTTGTCCTCGCTGGGCCTTGTGGTGGTGCTGTTCTCATCACGCATGCCGGGACTGACCCGCGTACCCGGCCCGCTAGTGGCAATGGTAGGCGTGACCCTGCTGCAGTGGCAGTTGCAATTGCCGGGCGTCGCTACCATTGGCTCTGCATTTGGTGGCATTCCGATTGGGCTGCCTGAATTCGCGTTGCCCGAGCTCTCGCTGGCGCAAATGATTACGTTGATTGGTCCCGCGTTTACGATCGCGATGCTCGGCGCGATCGAGGCCCTCCTGTCAGCTGTCATCGCCGATGGCATGGCCGGCACGCGGCATGATTCGAATCAGGAACTCGTCGGGCAGGGCATCGCAAACCTCGTTGTGCCGCTGTTCGGCGGTTTTGCCGCGACCGGCGCGATTGCCCGCACCGCCACCAACATCCGATACGGGGCAACCAATCCGCTGGCCGGTCTTGTGCATTCGGCGACACTGGTCGCTGTGCTGGTGTTCCTCGCGCCGCTGGCCGCCGACATTCCACTGGCAGTGCTGGCATCGATTCTGTTTGTCGTTGCCTGGAACATGAGCGAAGTGAAACATGTCGCGCAATTACTCAAAACAGCTCCGCGTGCCGATAGGGTGATTCTGGTCATTACGTTCTTGCTGACCGTATTCGCCGATCTCGTCGTCGCTGTGAATGTGGGCGTGATTCTCGCCATCCTGCACTTTCTGCGCCGTATGTCTGATGCGGTCGAGGCGCAGCAGGTCGATGACGAAGAACTGCGCACCGAGCTGTCACGCGATCAGCTGTTTCCGCTGCCGACCGGTGTGATGGTGGTCGAGATCGCCGGGCCGATGTTCTTCGGCGCTGTTGAGAACGTCGAGCGCGCGCTGGCGGCGATTCACCGCGACCCGACGGCGCTGGTGATCCGGCTGCGGCGCGTGCCATTCATGGATATCACCGGCATTCAGATGCTGGACGGTGTGGTCGGAAAGCTGCGCCGGCGCGGCGTGCTCGTTGTGCTGTGCGAGGCGAACGAGCGCGTCGCTACCAAGCTGCGCCAGGCGGCTGTGATCGACGACGCTCCCGGCGGCGATCATGCCGCGACATTGTCAGACGCGGTTCGGCGACTCGTTGGGCAGGTCGGGACAAGGGGTCATGCCTGACCGCCTAAAAATAAGTTTCTGAAAAGCAAGTCTTTTCAGAGAATTGCCCCTATAATCAAGGATCTCCACTTTTTACTTTGCCCCGGTGTATCGAGCCTCGAGCAGAGACGACTACCTTCCCGGACTGGATGGCGTACGTGCCATCGCAGTGCTGACTGTCCTTCTCTATCACCTTGACATCAACGGCTTCTTCAGTGCCGGCTTCCTTGGCGTCGATCTTTTCTTCGTCCTGTCCGGTTTTCTGATTACGTCGCAGCTGCTGCGCGAGTTTGCGCGCGACGGCACGATTTCCCTACGTACTTTTTATATTCGTCGTGCACGTCGGCTTTTCCCGGCAGTCGTTGCATTGCTGCTGCTGGTGATGCTGGCGGTAGAAGCTTTCGCGCCGGATGCGATACGTCGCACGCGCAGCGATGTACTGCCAGCGATGTTCTATTTCTCGAACTGGTGGCAAATTTTTTCTGAGCAGTCGTATTTCGAGATCAGTGGTCGTCCGCCACTATTACAGCACCTGTGGTCGCTGGCGATCGAAGAGCAGTTTTACATCATCTGGCCGCTGGCCTTGCTGGCACTCTTGCGCAGAGGCCAACGTGGCAACATTCATGCGATCTCGCTGGGACTGATGCTGTTGTCGGGTTGCTGGATGACCTACCTGTCGGTGATGCGTGGTTATCCGGATGCTTCGGATCCGAGTCGCGTTTATCTCGGTACGGATACCCATGCATTCGGTCTGTTCGCGGGTGCAGCGCTGGCTGCTCTGTGGGATCCACGCGCGCGCCGGATCACTGAGCCTGCTGTCGATACACCTCCCGCGACGATGTCTCCCTGGGGACAATCGCCGGCGACCCGTATCGACTGGCTGGGCATGACCGCGCTGGCCCTGCTGCTGGTGGCCATGTGGTTCATCGGTGAAGCGAGTCCCTTGCTGTATCGCGGCGGCTTCATTTTGTTTGTGCTGTTGTCGGTGCTGGTCTTGTTCGCAGCGACCCAGCAAGAGGGAACCTTGCCGCGCTGGCTCAGCGCCGCGCCGCTGGCCTGGCTCGGTAAGCGCTCCTACGCGCTATACCTGTGGCATTGGCCTATCTTCATCCTGCTGCGCCCGGATTTCGAATTGCCGGACAACGTGCTGTTGCAGGCCGCGGTGCGGCTGGTACTCACCGGCATTGCGGCCGAACTCTCGTATCGCTATGTCGAGCAGCCGGTACGCAGCGGTGCGCTGTTCGTGTGGGCTAAAGAATGGCGACCGGCGTACCTGAGCTATGTGTCGGCGGGTTCGGCCTTGCTGGCTGCGGCTCTGCTGGTGGTGGTGCTAAGGCCTATGCCGCCGCCGGTTGATGGCATTGACGCTGATATGCAAAGTGTCGATGTCGATGGCCGCTCGATGGACCAGCCAGTCGAGGCCAAGTCCTACCGGACGATCAAGGCGGCTTGCGGACGTTCTGTATCCGAGCTGTCGGAGCTGCGCACTAAGCCGGTAATCACCGTCATTGGCGACTCGGTGTTACTTGGTGCGTCGGACCATCTTTTCCGACGGATTGCGGGTATCGAGATTGATGCCGCGGTTGGGCGACAGGCAAAGGCGGGGCTGATCCGGCTCTCAGACCTGCGTGCACGGCGCGCGCTGGCCGACACAGTCGTCATTCATCTCGGTACCAACGGCTTTCTTGGAGAACGACCAGTGCGCGAGATTCTCCATCAGCTTCGCGACAGAAAGACAGTCATTCTTGTGAATGTGAAGGCACCGCGTCGCTGGGAGCGACCTAACAACGCGATCATTTCGCAGCTCAGTAGTGAATTCCCGAATGTGAAGGTGCTGGACTGGAACGCGATCGGTCGTCGTCATTCCGATTACTTCGTATCTGACCGGGTGCACCTCTCGGGCAAGGGCATTCTTGTGATTAGCTCCGAAATTTCGCGCGTGAGCGGAATAGCGAATGTCTACGCCAGTGCTCCACGACCGCTGCGCGTCATTCCCTGCCGTCACTGACATGCGGCACAAGTTTTCGCTGTCGGCGACGGCATTCGCCTTGCTCGCTCTGTGCGCGCAGTCCGTGCTGACCTTGCCAGCCAATGCGCAGGACAATCCTCATCGTTATACCTTCCAGAACGGCAGCGATACCAAAGAGCTGCGCTGTCCGGCTCGTGCCCGCGTCACGCCAGGGCCAGCAAGAGCCGCGACGGAAGAAGAGCTTGAGCCACCTGATGCAGAAGAGCTCGATGAGTTGGAACTGCTGCTGTCTGAGATGGCATCGGGCAAGCCATCAGGAACGGGTTCGATCGCCAAAGCCGACGCGATTCCGCGGCGCATCGCGATCTGGGGTGACAGCCATCTGGCCGCTGGCTCACTCACGGCCGAGTTGAAGCGGTTATTGGCTTCGCACGGCGTCAGACCGCGCTCACCCTTCATCCCAATGACGATGGGTCGAGCGGGTGTCATTCCGCCGCTGCGCAAGCATTGTATGGATGCGTGGAAGTCTGAGCTGGCCTACAACGCGAAACATCCGATGCTGACCACCGGCATTGGCATGAATGCGCTGCATGGTGAACCAGAGGCTTACCTGTGGCTGGACTTGCGTAATGAGTCCGGGGAGGCAGATGTACAAAGTGTCGATCTGTATTTTCACGCGAAATCCGGTGACGGCAGCATCGCTGTCAGTATCGATGGCGGACCCGAGGGGCGAGTAGCCCTCACTGGTGATGATGGATTCGGCATGATCACCATCAGCGGTAGCGCGCCTATGGGCATACTCAAAATACGCGTTCAGCAGCAGCCGGTCATTTTGCATGGCCTCTATCTGAATTACCGCGAGTCGCCCGTCGCTGTGCTGGACGCGTTCGGTATTCCCGGTGCGACAGTGCGTTCCTGGCAGCAGATTGATCCTTCCAGCTTTGCTCAGTACTTTCGAACGCGCACCTATGACATGGTGATCCTCGAGTTCGGCACCAACGAAGGTAATGCGCGTCCCTTTGATGCCGTCGGATATCGCCGCATGCTGGGCGAGTCCTTGCGCAATCTGCGTACGGTGTTTCCTGAAGCGAGGTGCCTACTGATTGCGCCGGGTGATCGTGGTGTGCTTCTGCCCAAATCCCGTAAGTACCTCGGCAAGAAAAAAACAGAGTCGCGCAACGGCCGCTCGGCGGGGCAGCTGCTGCAGTTCTCCGCGATTCACGAGACCATCTTCCGTATCCAGAAAGAGGTGGGCGCGCGTCATAGCTGCGAAGCCTGGAGCATGCAAGCGGCGATGGGCGGGCAGGGCGGCGCCTACCGCTGGTTGCTGGCGTCGCCCCCTTTGATGGCGCGCGACCTGACCCACTTCACACCGCGTGGCTACCAACGGCTAGCGCAGGAACTGGCCGACAGCCTGGGATGGAAAGAGGGCCTGCCC
>CAZXRS010000053.1:0-11308 GCA_964642635.1 uncultured Bifidobacterium sp.
CTTCGCCGAGTAGCATGTTCGATGCCGGAACCCGTACGTTATCGAACACCATCTCGCAATGACCGTGGGGCGCATCGTCATAGCCGAAGACGGGCAACGGACGAATCACGGTCAGGCCCGGTGTGTCGGCGGGCACCAGAATCATCGACTGCTGCGCGTGCCGCGGTGCTTCAGGATCGGTCTTGCCCATCACGATATAAATCTTGCAGCGTGGGTCGCCCGCGCCGGAGATCCACCACTTACGCCCATTGATCACGTATGAGTCGCCGTCGCGAGTAATACGGGTGCTGATATTGGTCGCATCACTCGAAGCGACATCCGGCTCAGTCATCGCGAAGGCAGAACGGATCTCACCGCGCAGCAACGGCGCCAGCCACTCGCGCTTGTGTTCCTCGCTGCCGTAGCGCTCTATCGTTTCCATGTTGCCGGTGTCCGGCGCTGAGCAGTTGAAGACTTCCGGCGCCCAGGGCACGCGACCCATGATCTCGCAGAGTGGCGCGTAGTCGAGATTTGACAATCCTTCAGGCGCATGTGGTGACTGCGGCAGAAACAGATTCCACAGGCCTTGTTCTCGTGCGATAGGTTTGAGTGCCTCGACGATCTTGGTTGGTATCCAGCGATTGCCCTTGTCAGTGCCATTACGATCCACTTCTTCGCGGTAGATTCGCTCATTCGGATAGATGTGTTCATCCATGAACCGTAACAACTTGTCGCGCAATGTTTCGCAGCGCTCTGAATATGCAAAATCCATACGAGTCTCCTGAAATTATTGATGGCGCGATGGTGGTTACCGCTGACCAGCGGCGTATGACCATCCCAGTTCAGCCATTGACCGCGCTGCCAGACCATTTCGCAAAGCTTCTTCACTGGCTGCCGTGCCGTCGCGGTAGCGTTTCATGATGCCCTGCAGGATGCCCGCCATGCGGAACAGGTTATAGGCGAGGTAAAAACGGAAGTCTTGGGTGTCGATGGTGATACCCGTACGTTCCACATACTTGGCAATGTAATCGCTTTCCTCTGGAATGCCGAGCGACTGCAGGTCGAGACCGGCGATGCCGCGAAACGCACCCGGGGCAATGTGCCAGCTCATGCAGTGATAAGAAAAATCAGCTAGCGGATGACCAAGCGTAGAGAGTTCCCAATCGAGCACGGCAAGTATGCGCGGCTCGGTCGGATGAAAAATCACATTGTCGAGCCGGAAGTCACCATGCACGATGGTCGTGAGGTCGCCGGCAGGGATGTTTTGTGGCAGCCACTCGATGAGGGCTTCCATCTCTGCAATGTGTTCAGTTTCTGCGGCCTTGTACTGTTTGGTCCAGCGATCGATCTGACGTGCAAAGTAATTGCCGGGCTTGCCGTAGTCGCTCAGTCCTATCGAGGCGTAGTCAATACTGTGCAATAGGGAGATAACGCGATTGAGCTCGTCATAAATCGCTGCGCGCTCGGAAGGAGTCATGTCGGGCAGTGACTGATCCCACAGCACACGCCCCTCAATAAACTCCATCAGATAGAAGGCGCGTCCAATCACCGATTCGTCGGTACATAGCGCGTATTGGCGCGCTACGGGAAAGTCTGCTTTGGACAGCGCGTTCATCACACGGAACTCGCGATCGATGGCATGCGCCGATGGCAGCAACTGTGCAGCGGGAGCTGGCTTGGTACGTAGCACATATTGCTTATTGTTGGCCGTCAGCTTATAGGTGGGGTTGGACTGACCGCCTTTAAAGCGATCAATCTGCATCGAGCCGGAAAAGCCGCCGATGTGTTCATGCAAATAGGTCGCAAGTGCATCAACATCGAAGGGGGGTGCGGACATCTCATGAACTCCGGTAAGGGGCTAGTCGATCACTTCAAACGCCACGCGAGCGCCGGTATTGATGAAATAGCGCTTCCATGGTGGTCCCGCGCGACTCTGCCTGCAGCAGCGAGGGTGGCGAGTAGTTGACCATGCGTACCACCCAGTCGGTCGCGGCTTCGCCAACATCCAGCACATTGATACAGCCGGCTGTTTGCGCGATATTTCCGAGGAACAGCCGCTGGCCTGTCAATGCATACGACAGAATTGCGCGATTCACGCCACCGTGCAGCACCAGCAGCACGGTATCCCATGCCTTGTCATTCCGTAGCGTTTCGACGGCCGGATGAATACGATCCATCAGCTCGCCTATGCTCTCGCCACCAAGGAAGCGCTTATGCTCGGGCGCGACGCCTTCGAAGGCGCCTGTAAAAGCTTCCTTCAACTCGGTATCCGGAATATGCGCCAGCTTGCCGCCACGGATTTCAACCAGGTCAGGCCATGGCTCGATGTCAATCGCTTGTCCGGTTTCGGTGAGTACGCGACTCGCGGTCTCGATTGTCCGTGGAAGTCCGGAGACGATCACGCGATCAAAGCGCACGCCGGCATCCGCGAAGACACGGCCAGCGGCGCTGGCCTGCATGCGTCCGGCCTCGTTCAACGGCACCATTTCGGGTAAAACGGGTTTACCGTCGCCATCGAAGTAGGTGACGCTGCCATGGCGCATCAGGTAAACGCGGCGGCGCGGGTTGAAACTCATGGGTAATGCGCCTTCCGCTTTTCGATGAAGGCGCTGATACCTTCGAGTGCGTCGCGATGATGCAGGCTGTCGACGAAGCGCTGCTTCTCCTCGTCGAAGTGCTGTTGCAAGCTGTTGGATGGCGCGTCACGCAGCAAGGCCTTGATGTGCATACACGCCTGCGGGGAGCGTTCTGCGATGCTTTCTCCCCAGGCCAGCGCAGCGTCCAGTGCGCTGCCATCGGCGACCACACGATTGACAATACCAGCCTGATATAGGCGTTCGGCTGACACAGCCTCGCCATCGAGCATGATCTCGCTGACCAGTTGTCGCGGCAGGGTGTGAGACAGGAACCAGGAGCTACCGCCGTCTGGCGTCAGGCCTAGTTTTACCGGTGTCATGCTGAAGTTGGTCGATTGCGCAGCAACGATGAGGTCGCAGGCGAGTGCCAGCGAAAATCCTGCGCCGGCGGCCGAACCCTCGACGGCGGCGATGACAGGCTTGCTGCAGTCGCGGATAGCCGCGATCCAGTCGTGCAGTCTGTCGGTCTCATCGGCCTGCACCGAGCGATCCTTGGCACGATTTTCCAGCAGCCGATTCAGGTTGGCGCCGGCGCAGAAGGCCTTACCCGCCCCGGTCAGCACGATCGCCCGCAAGCTGTCGTCACGCTCGGCTGTTTCCAGCGTTTCGACAGCGGCAGCGTACATGTCCGGATGTAGCGAGTTCAGGGTTGCAGGGTCAGACAAAGTGAGCACCAGCGTGTGGTCGTGGCGCGAAGCGAGCAGTTCGGCGGGCATGGTTGGGCGGGGATGGGGTTTATTGGCGGCAATGATAGACTGCCCGGCACTAGATGGAAACCACCCCGGCAAAACTCAGGAGAGACAGGATGATCACTTTGTACGGATTCGCGGCCAGCAATTACTACAACAAGGTCAAGCTGGTGCTGCTGGAAAAGGGCCTACCTTTCGAGGAAAAGCTTCAGTGGACGGATCGTTCCCCCGAACTGATGGCGAAGTCACCGCTGGGCAAGATACCGTATGTCGAGATCGACGGGCAGGTGCTGTGCGAATCGCAGGTGATCGTCGACTATATTGAGTCCGCGTATCCTCAGAACCCATTGCTGCCCAAAGATCCGCTGGCAGCGGCCAAGGTGCGCGAGTTGATTCAGTTTCTCGAGCTTCATCTCGAGCTGGTTGCGCGAGAGTTGTATGGCGCAGCCTTCTTCGGCATGCAGACTACCGATGAGACGAAGGAAAGGGTGCACAAGCAACTCAAGCGCAATGCCAAGGCTTTCGGTCAGCTTGCAAGATTTGACCCCTATGTCGCCGGCCACGAGTTCACCCTGGCTGATTGCTCCGCAGCGGTTCACCTACCGGTGCTCTCCATGCTGTCGAAAACTGCATTTGGCGACGACGTGCTCGCGGATTATCCGGTCAAGGATTATCTGAAACTGATCGGCGAGCGGCCTTCAGTGCAGCGAGTGACGGTTGACCGCAAGGCCAATGCCGAACTCATGCGCGAGTGGCGTGAGCGCATGACGAAATCCTGAGGACTTATACGCGCGCGAGCCGATCTAGCGCGGTCTTTAGCGTCGCATCTTTCTTCGCAAAGCAGAACCGAATCACGCCGGACTCTCGTGGTGCGTGATAGAAGGCTGAGAGCGGAATCGCGGCGACGCCGATTTCGCTGGTCAGCCAGCGACAGAAGGCTTCTTCGGGCATGTCCGAGACGGCGCTGTAGTCGACGCACTGAAAGTACGTGCCGGGTGCCTGCAGCAACCTGAAGCGAGTCGCTGCCAGTCCTTCCCTGAACAGATCGCGCTTGTGCTGGTAGAACGCTGCAAGGCCGAGATAGGGTTCGGGCGTCTGCATATAGCGCGCCAAACCATGCTGCATAGGCGCGTTCACCGTGAATACATTGAACTGATGCACCTTGCGAAATTCCGCGCTCAGCATCGCGGGTGCGGCCACAAAGCCCACTTTCCAGCCAGTGACGTGATACGTCTTGCCAAAGCTGGATACGACGAAAGCGCGCTCGGCCAGCTCCGGATAACGACAGGCCGATTCATGGCGACGATGGTCATACACCATGTGCTCATACACTTCATCCGAGAGCAAGAGTATCTGCGTGCCCCGCACGATATCGCACAGGCAGGCAATGTCATGTTCAGACAGAATCGCACCGGTCGGGTTGTGGGGTGAATTCACCATAATCATCCGCGTCTTCGGTGTGACGGCGGCGGCCACTTTGTCCCACGGCACGGCATAGCCTTGCTCGCCCAACGTCATTTGTACGAAGACAGGTGTGCCGCCCGCCAGTTCGACTGCGGGAAGATAGCTGTCGTAGTTTGGCTCGATCAGGATCACTTCGTCACCCGGATGCACGGCGCACAGTACGGCGGTGAGGATCGCTTGCGTCGCACCCGCTGTGACGGTGATCTCGGTGGCGGGATCATAGCGACGTCCGTAGAGCGCTTCGATCTTATCGACGATCGCCTGCCGCAGTGGCATGGCTCCTGCCATCAGTGGGTATTGATTGAACCCCTGACGCATAGCCTCGTCGACGGCATCCATCAGCTTGGGATCACCCTCGAAGTCTGGAAAGCCCTGGCCAAGATTGACGGCATCGTGCTCGACCGCCAGTGCCGACATCACGCTGAAGATCGTGGTTCCGACGCGTGGCAGCTTCGACGCGAGAGGGTTGAGAGGAGAGGTACCGTTATGCGGTTCGATCGAATGCATGATGAGTGCCGTTTATCGGGAAAGCTATTGTAACGTCGGCGTCGTCGATGCCAGAGTTGCCTGTTCGTGCGTCGCGACCCATTGTGATGGGCTCATAATGTCGAACAAGCCCAGCTTGCGCGTGCGTCGTGCCAGTTTTAGCAGTGCCTTGTCCTTGGTGATCAGGCAGTCTGCGCCGCAGCTTGCCGCTAGCTCAAGAAATTTCTGATCGTCGCTGTCTTTGCAGACGGGGAGCGCGGGGCCTTCGGTCTGCAGATCGCCAGTCAGCCTGATCAGACTATCGAATTCGGCCGTCGCGGCCTGCTGCGCTGGGGCATCCAGACCCAGCTTGGTATATGCGAGCACCAACGTCCACTCGGTGCGGCAGTCTGCGCGCGTCAGGCATTCGACCTCACCGGCGCGCATTGCGGATAGCAGCGCCTGCCAGCGCGGATCGCGGAACACGAACAGGTCGAGGCAGACATTGGTATCCAGAATGAGCCTGGGCACGAGTTTGGGTATCATTCGGAGAATATTTTTTGGACCTAGAACGTTCATTCATTCCATGCTGATCGTACTTTCGCCTGCCAAGACCCTGGATTACGACACTCCCGTCAAGTTCAGCGACGCGACCGAACCGGATTTTATCCCGCGTTCGGCGGAGCTGGTGTCGGTACTGCGGAAAATGTCGCCCGCGAAGCTGTCTACGCTGATGAAGATCTCTGATCCACTGGCGCAGCTGAATGCGGAGCGCTTTGCCAGCTGGTCGAAAAAATTCACCACAGATAACTCGCGCCCGGCGCTGCTCGCTTTTAATGGCGATGTCTACGACGGTCTGGACGCGCGCAGTCTGAACGCGAAGCAGCGTGACTGGGCGCAGAAGCATCTACGTATCTTATCGGGTCTGTATGGATTGCTGCGGCCGATGGATCTGATGCAGCCATACCGGCTAGAGATGGGTACGAAGCTCAGCACCAAGCATGGCAAAGACCTGTATGCGTTCTGGGGAGATGAAATCACGAAAGCCTTGAACGACGTGCTGGCCTCGACTAAAGCCAAAGCGCTGGTCAATCTCGCGTCGGAGGAATACTTCAAGTCAGTCAGGCCGGCGCTGCTGGATGTGCCAGTGATCACGCCGGTGTTCGAAGACTGGAAGGATGGACGCTACAAAGTTATTTCTTTCTTCGCGAAACGCGCGCGGGGGCTAATGGCGCGCTATGCCATTGAGCACAAGCTGAAGCATCCGGAGGGCTTGAAGGAATTCGACAGCGACGGCTATGCATTCGACGCAAAGGCGTCCGGGGAGCGTACGTGGGTGTTCAGGCGACGGGAGGATTGAATCAGTCCGTAGTAGGCTCATCCAAGCATGCGCAGTTATCTGCGGACTTTTTTTGCTCAACGATAGTTATGGCACGTAGCTGCTAGGAATGCCTCAGCTAAGCGTTTGCGAGGTCACCACACCTTCCACCAAGGCTTCTTTTCCGCCGCAGTGCCCGCCGCAGCGTCTTCTTTCGGGAAGTTCAGTTCATAGACCCGGTCGACGTCCTTGCTCAGGTCAGCCATACCCATGGCGTCATACGAGAGCTTTTGGATACGCAGTGCGCTTCTTGCAGCTTCTGAGCCCGGATAATCGCGCACAACATTCTGCGCGCGGTTCACAGCGGCTACGTAAGCACCGCGTTTGAAATAATAGCTCGCCACATGCACTTCATATTTCGCCATCGCTTCGAGCAGGTAGTTCAGGCGATAGCGCGCGTCCTCTGCGTATGGGCTGTTCGGGAAGCGATCGACTAACTGCTTGAAGGTGTCAAAGGCTGCGCGTGCAGCTTTAGGGTCGCGCTCGGTCGGGTCCTGCTCGCTGATGAAATCGAACAAGCCCTTCTTGTCGTTGAAATTCGCCAGACCACGAAGGTAGTACATGTAGTCCACATTCGGATGGTTCGGGTGCAGGCGGATGAAACGATCGATCGCGGCCAGGCACTGCGCCTGCTCATTCTGTTTGTAGTACGCATACGCAATCTGCATTTGTGCTCGCTGCGCGTAAGCACCAAACGGGAATCGGGACTCGAGCTTCTCGAAGTAGCGGATGGACTTCTCGTAGTTGCCGCTTTTTAGCTCGTCAGACGCCTCAGCGTATAATTTGTCGGCCGACCAGCCCTTGGTTTCATCCGGTTTTTCTCCCAGCGAGCCGCAGGCCGACAGCATGAGCGCCAGCGAAATCAGAAAGAGTTTCAGGGAATTCTTCAGCATGGGAGAGGCCAGGGGCGGTTCTGAGGATAGCGGCGATTATAGCCGATGGAAACTCGCGTGAACTCAACCAGCAATACACCCGCCGCTGCCTCGATCGAGGCTGATGCAACCGACAACATCGACGAGATCGACGATTTCGCCGTTCCCATTGCTGAGCTTTCTCCCATTTCTCTGACGCTGGGCGAGGAATGTCTGGGCATGCGCCTCGATAAGACCTTGTCGACGCTGCTGCCACAGTACTCGCGTGGCCGCTTGCAGCAATGGATTGAGGACGGCCTGGTCACTGTCGACGGCAAGCCGGCCAAGGCCAAGGCAACCATGCTGGGCTATGAAAAAGTGATCGTGCATCCGCAGCCGGCCGAATCTGATCATGCGTTCACACCGGAAGCTCTGCCACTGGACGTGGTACACGACGACGATGAGCTTATCGTGATCAACAAGCCGGTCGGTCTGGTCGTACATCCGGCTGCCGGCAACTGGACTGGCACCTTGCTCAACGGATTGTTGCATCGCTGGCCGCAACTGTCCGGCGTGCCACGCGCCGGTATCGTGCACCGGCTGGACAAAGACACCAGCGGCTTGTTGGTCGTCGCGAAAACGCTGACCGCGCAGACTGACTTGGTACGCCAGCTTCAGGAGCGCAGCATGGGGCGGGAGTATCTCGCATTGGTCTGGGGGCAACCGGTATCCAGCGGCCGCATCGAAGCCGCGATTGCGCGTCATCCTCGCGAGCGAACGAAAATGGCTGTCAGCAAATCGCTGCTCGCCAAACCTGCGGTGACCCACTATCAGAAAATCGCTAACGGTACGCTCGATGGTAAGCCGGTTGCGCTGCTTCGCTGCCAGCTCGAAACCGGACGTACGCACCAGATTCGTGTGCACCTACAATCGATTGGCTACCCGCTCGTCGGGGACACCGTCTACGGCAAGCAGCATCTGATGCATCTGTTTCCGCGTCAGGCCTTACACGCAGAAAGGCTGGCGCTGAACCATCCTGCCAGCGGCGACGAGGTCGAATGGCAGGCGCCTGTGCCGGATGACTTTGCCGAGTTGTTAGCACGGGCAGGTATCAAGCTGTGAGCATCGGTAGCGTTGACTTGCAATGGCCGGCACTGCCGGCGTGCGTTGGCGCGATGTCGACGACGCGCACCGGTGGTGCCAGTGAATCGCCCTATGGTGATGGCGCGGGCGGGGGTGGACTCAATCTCGGCACCCACGTTGGCGACCTGCCCGAGGCAGTGGCAAAGAATCGCGCACTGCTGCGCGCTCAGCTACCCGCTGAGCCGGCCTGGCTGACGCAGGTGCATGGCACACGCGTGCTTGATGCGTCGATTGTGCATGACGCTCCAGAGGCGGATGCGACCATCACAACGAAGCGCGGTGTGGTCTGCGCCATCATGACTGCCGACTGTATGCCAGTCCTCCTCACCGATACCGCTGGACGCGTGGTCGGTGCCGCCCATGCGGGTTGGCGCGGGCTCGCCGCCGGCGTGCTCGAATCCACGGTGGCCGCCATGCGTGAAGCGGGCGCGACGGAGATTCTTGCCTGGCTGGGTCCCGGCATCGGGCCCCACGCTTTCGAAGTGGGTGGGGACGTGAGAGAAGCGTTTTCACATCTTGGACCGGCATCCGGCGAGGCATTCGCGCCCATCGATGCGGCGCCAGGGAAATTCCTGGCTGATTTACCGGCACTGGCAAGGATGGCGCTGGCCAGGGTGGGTGTGTCGCAAGTGAGTGGCGGCACGGACTGCACCTTTGGCGATGCGCGCCGGTTTTACTCTTACCGCCGTGATCGCATCACCGGGCGCATGGTGTCGCTGATCTGGATCAAGTAGTGCCGCCCGTTCCGGTCGTATCTTCTCGCGCGGCGTTTTGTTGTCGCTCTTGAATCTCGCGGAGCCTTTCCTGCTCGCGCCGCTTCCTACGTTGACCGCTGCCACCGACGTACATAATGATCAGCGTGGGCAACACGCCGTAAAAGAAAAACGTCATAATGCCCGCTACCACCGTCTCTTCGGTGATGGCCATCATCAGTGTGACGTAGATCCAGCCGACCGCAGCGATATGCACAGATTGCCTGAACGAATATAAGAACGAGTAAGAATCGTATCATCGGCAGGGCATCCATGCAGGCATCAACATTCAGCGAAACCAACCGGGAGATCGCATGAAGCAATCCGATCGCAGCGCAGCCATGCAGGCGGCCGCCAATGAGTGGATGTCGCAGATGTCCGACCCGAAGCAGTGGCAGTCAGCCATGAATCTGATGCAGACGGGCCTGCCTTCATCACCGGCGATGACGACGATGTCGACGATGGTGCCTCCGGAAAAGCTCGCACAGCTGCAGAAAGATTATCTCGAAGAGATGTCGACGCTGTGGACCGGACTGATCGCGCAACGCGCGCCGGATATCCGCGATCGACGCTTTTCTGATCCCGCATGGCATAGCAATCCTTTGCACGCATTCAATGCTGCAGCCTATCTCCTGAATGCCCGCTACCTGAATGCGCTGGTCGATGCAGTCGACGCTGATGAAAAAACCCGACGCAAGATCCGCTTTGCGACGCAGCAGGCGATCGACGCGCTGTCACCCAAAAATTTTTTAGCGACCAATCCCGAGGCACAGCAAAAGCTGGTCGAATCCAAAGGCGAGAGCCTGACACGAGGCATCACACATCTGTTGGACGATATGCGCAAAGGCCATATCTCGCAGACCGACGAGACCGCATTCGAAGTGGGAAAGAATGTTGCGACCACCGAGGGCGCAGTAGTATTCGAGAACGATGTCATGCAATTGCTGCAGTACCGGCCGCTGACGAAAGAAGTGCATGAACGGCCGCTGTTGATTGTCCCGCCTTGCATCAACAAGTACTACATCCTCGATTTACAGCCTGAGAACTCGCTGATTCGCTACGCGGTGGAGCAGGGGCATACTGTATTTGTGGTGTCGTGGGTGAACCCAGATACATCGCTAGAACAGCTGGGCTGGGACGATTACATCGAGCGCGGACCGATTGCAGCCATCGAAACAGCCCTCGACATCAGCGGCACTAAGCAACTTAACGTGCTCGGCTTCTGTGTGGGCGGCACCTTGCTGTCTTCAGCATTGGCGGTACTGGCCGCGCGAGGCAAGAAGCCGGCATCCAGCCTGACGCTGCTGACGACGATGCTGGATTTCTCAGATGTTGGTGCGATTGATGTCTACGTCGATGAACCACAGGTTAGCCAGCGCGAGCAGGCGATCGGCAGTGGCGGGCTGATGCCAGGACGCGATTTTGCGGCGACCTTCTCCAGCCTGCGCCCCAACGATCTCGTGTGGAATTACGTCGAGAGCAATTACCTGAAAGGTGAGGAGCCACCACCTTTCGATCTGCTGTACTGGAACTCTGACAGCACGAACTTGCCAGGGCCGATGTTCTGCTACTACTTGCGGCACATGTACCTGCAAAACGAATTGCGCGAGCCGGGCAAGCTGAAAGTGAGCGGCGATGCAGTCGATCTCAGCAAGCTGCAACTACCGGTCTTTCTGTACGCGTCGCGCGAAGACCATATCGTGCCCTGGGGCACTGCCTATCTCACCACCGGGCTGGTCAACAAAGGCAAGCCGAAAAACACCACCTTCGTGCTGGGGGCCTCGGGCCACATCGCCGGTGTGATCAACCCGCCCGCAAAGAAGAAGCGTAGCTATTGGACCCATGACAATCTGCCACCGTCAGCCGATGAATGGCTCGCTGCTGCGACTGAGCATCCGGGCAGCTGGTGGACTCCCTGGTCAGACTTTCTCGCCGAGCACGCCGGCGAGAT